>JADGNW010000418.1 GCA_017883315.1 Blastocatellia bacterium
CACGACCCGAATCGCGCGTTCACTGACGGCAAACGAGTAGCCGAAGGGATTGGTGGCCGGCGTGGCAGTCGCAATTCGCCGACTTTGCTCAACGCGATGTTCAACGGGGGGCAGTTCTGGGACGGGCGTGCTGCATCGCTCGAGGAACAGGGCAAGATGCCGCTCGTCAACCCTGATGAGATGGGAAATCACTCGCTAGACGAGGTTGCGACGCGGATTGGCGCGATCCCGGAATATACCAGGGAGTTTCAGCAGGTCTTTGGGACGACGGCTACAATCGACGGAATCGCCAAGGCGATCGCCGCGTTTGAGCGCACGCTTGTGTCGGCGAACTCGCCGCTCGACCGCTACCTTGCGGGCGAGGTCAACGCGATGAGCGAAGCGGCGCGTAGCGGCATGATTCTCTTCCGCGGCAAGGCGCGGTGCGGAGTCTGTCACGCGTTCAATCAGAACTTCGCGACGTTTGCTACATTTCCGTTCTTGACGGATATGAACTATCGCAACACCGGAATCGCGGCGAACTATGATGGGTTCGGCGCCCTGGCGCGCCGCGCGATGAATGCGGCGCGCGATCAATCGGACGGCGTGTCGTCTGAGGTCGCCAGGCACGAACGCGCCGGAGAGCTTGGCCGGTTTTTGATCAGCGGCAACACGCTCGACGTGGGCGCGTTTCGCACACCGTCGCTTCGAAATGTCGAACTGACTGCGCCTTACTTTCATGACGGCAGCGCGGCGACCTTGGAAGATGTTGTTCGGTACTACCTCAAAGGCGGAAACCAGAACCCGAATCGCGACTGGCAGCTCGAGCCGGTTGCGTTGAACGATGAAGAACAGCGAGACCTCGTCGAGTTCCTCAAGGCTCTGACCAGCGACGACGCTCGCCGCCTGATTGGCCACCCTTAGCGGTCTTTGCGGACCTTTGCGTCTTGGCGTTGAGAACCTCTTCACGCAAAGACCGCAAAGCAGATCACAGATTGAGCAACTCTCTCAGTCTAGGTTCCAGCGCCGCGCGAAGCTCGGCATCCGATAGCGCGTACTCAAGAAGCGTCTTCAAGTAATTCTCCGGATCGCCTATCGTCAGCCACCTACCATCATCAACCGACTCAGCTACGACGCGACCGCCGCGACGAATGTACTCACGCACTGCGTCGGTGAGCCACAACTCGCCAGCCTTACCCGGTGGGATTTCCGTCAGTATCTGAATCACATCGACCGAGAGCAGGAACCGCCCAAACATCGCCAGGTTCGATCTCGCTTCCTTTAACGAAGGTTTCTCGACCACGTCATCGAGTTCGTTTTCGCTCCCGTCTTTGATCTGCGCTATACCGTAGCGAACGACGTCTTCCCACGGGACCCGCTGCGTTCCCACAACGAGCGCGCCGGTTTGATTGTGTTTCTCAATTAGCTTGCGGGTAAAAGGGGTCTTGGATTTGATGAGGTCGTCGCCATAAGCGTAAATGAATCCCTGGTCCTCGGGCATTTGATCTCGCGCGACAATCAGCGGCGTGCCGTTGCCATAACCTCCGGTCTGCGGCGCCATCACGATCTCGATGCCCGATAGTTTATCAAGAAAATCATCGAGCGCTTTGTACTCGCCACGCACGGGCGCGATCGCCGGGTCGTAGGTGCGGCGCAGCGGCGCCGGGTTCTCGCCGGTGATGATGATTATTTTCTTTAGCCCGGAGTCGATGAATTCTTCGATGATCAGATGTATCGCGGGCTTATTGATGATCGGTAACAGTTCCTTGGGATACCCCAAGGTGACCGGCAGCATGCGAGTACCCGAGCCTGCCGCTGCGATCACTCCAGTTTCAACTTTCATTCAGTAGCTGCTCCCGTTGACGGCTTAATACCACGTTCAACCAAACATAGCACGCGTAACTTTTGCGCAACAAGCTAGTGCTTTGCAGTCTTCATCATCACGAACGCGTCGAGTGAATTGTTGTAGTACCCTTCAAAGCGATCGAACACAAAATACCCATGCTTGTCGTAGAAGCCCTTTGCGCCCGCGTCGTCGACCGGGGTCTCAAGGTAGATCGCATCAACCCCCTGGCGCCACAGCCACTGCTCGATCTCGGCAAGCAAGCGCCCACCGATCTGCTGGCGCTGGCGATGCGGAATCACGTCGATCGTGATGATGTGACCAAGCTTGCGAGGCTCGCTGCAGCCGACCACGAAGCCGACGATCTTACCTCCCTCTTCGGACACGAGGGTTCGGCACTTGCGCGATTGCAGATAATACTGAAGCTCGAGGCGCGAATACGCTATGTCGTCGCTAAACGCGGCATGGTCGATTTCATAGAGCTGCTCGAAGTCGGCTCGTTCGTAGTCGCGTATCTGAGCGGTCATAATGCGGGACGTGACTCTAGTGATTGAAGTTCAGAAGCACCAAAATTAATAGAGAGCCCGATACGCGCCGCCGTCTACCTGGATCACATCGCCGGTCAAGTAGCTCGCGCGCTCTGAGCAAAGAAAAGCGACCACTGCGGCGAACTCTCTCGGGTCGCCGATTCGATTCATCGGAGTTGAAGCGGCCCACCGCGCATAGACCTCCTCGACACTAATCCCTTCCTTCTTTGCACTCAGCGGGGCAAGACTCTTCAATCGTTCGGTCAGGTGGTACCCGGGACAGACGGTGTTTGCGGTTATGCCATCCGCCGCGACTTGCTGGGAAAGGCTCTTCATAAAACCCAGCACACCGGCGCGCGCGGTGTTCGAGAGAATCAGATTTTCAACTGGCTGTTTTGCCGCAATCGAGGTAATTGCGACTATGCGGCCCCAGCGACGCTTGCGCATATGCGGGACGGCTTCACGGCAAAGATTGATTGTGCTGATCAGGTTGAGCTCAACAGCCTGACGATAATCCTGTGCGTTGAAGTCATCAAAGAAGCCGGCGGGCGGACCTCCCGCGTTGGCGACAAGTATGTCAACACTTCCGAAGTTATTCGCAGTTTCTAATACAAGTTTGCGAATGTGATCTTCGCTGGTTACATCACCGGCAATCGCCAAGACCTCTGCGCCAGTCGCTGAACGAATCTCGTCAGCCGCGCCGCCCAACTCGTCCTCGCGGCGAGCGTTGATCACCACGCGCGCGCCTTCGGCGGCAAGCTCCATCGCTGTAGCTTTGCCCAGCCCGCTCGACGCCGCTGCGACTATGGCTACTCGTCCTTTCAGTCCGAGATTCATCGCGCCTCCATGAGAACGGTCGAGGTTTAGAATAACGTAAATCAGCCGGCATGTTGAAGCGAGAACGGCCGGCGAAGAGCAAGACGATGAAGCGCCAAGCGCGCTCGCAAAACGGATTCTAAGGTTTTTCCTGATTGTAGGCTTCATGTCCGGGAATTAAACTTGGACGTGCTCTCAAAAGGCCTCTTCCACGTTGTCCCCAAGCTTGAGCGCGGTTGAGCCGGTGGTGCTAACCGTGAATTGCTAATGAGATCCGCACTAGAAAAGTAACGACCCGTCTCGATGTGTGGGCGCGATTACAGGAAGCGAAATGTGTCGGCAGTGCTTTCCGGTTGAGAAGTTGACTCTGCTCCCTCCGCATAGACTCGAATGTGTGAGCCGTTCGCGATCTGAGCGCTCGGTTTGAGCGCTCGGTTTGAGCGCCGATAGGTTCATTCTGCCTCCGATCGAACTGCCGGCGCTTCTCAACCAGATCGAGATTATCCTTGGAGATGATGTTTCGCCCGGTCGGCCACGGTCGTGATTTCTCATAGGGGTTCAAGTATGGCGACAATCCTGGTTGTAGACCAATTATGACAAAGACGCTCTTTGATGCGAAGTTTCGAGGGCTGCTTGAATCCGCGCACGACGCAATGGTTATCGTCAACAAGGAAGGCGAAATCGTGCTGGTGAATTCACAGACGGAAATATTGTTCCGGTACGAGCGCGATGAATTGCTGGGGAAGCCGGTTGAGCTGCTAATACCCGAACGCTTCCGCGGAAGACATCCGGGACACAGGATGGGATATTTCTCGGAACCGAGCGTTAGACCGATGGGTGCCGAGCTCGAGCTGCTCGGCTTGCGCAAAGACGGCCGCGAGTTTCCGGTTGAGATAAGCTTGAGCCCGCTTGAAACCGAGGAAGGCGTCCTGGTCAGCAGTTCCATTCGCGACATCACCGACCGGAAACGAGCTGACGCGAAATTCCAAGGGCTCCTCGAGTCTGCTACCGACGCGATCGTGATAGTCAACAAAGAAGGCAAAATCCTCCTCGTCAATTCACAAACTGAGAAGCTCTTTGGCTACGGTCGAGAGGGGCTTTTGGGCGAGACCATTGAGCTGCTAATTCCGCACTACTCTTACGGAACGAATCCCCGGCACAGGGCCAGCGACTTTTTGGATTCGCGGGTTCGGTCGATTGGGGCCGGGATCGAGCTGCACGGTCTGCGCAAAGACGGCCACGAGTTCCCGGTCGAGATCAGCTTGAGTCCTATTGAAACCGAAGACGGGGTGCTGGTGAGCAATTCAATTCGCGATGTAACTGAACGCAAGCGATTTGAGCAGACGCTCAGTGAAAAGAACGTCGAGCTTGAGAAAGCAAGTCTTGCAAAGGACCGCTTCCTGGCCTCGATGTCGCACGAGCTCCGGACTCCCCTCAACGCGATTATCGGCTTCACCGGCACGCTGTTGATGCGGTTGCCCGGACCACTGACCGCGGATCAAGAAAAGCAACTCCATACCGTTCAAACAAGCGCGCGTCATCTGCTGTCGCTCCTAAACGATTTGCTGGACCTGGCCAGGATTGAATCGGGGAACGTGGAGGTCAACTTCGATCCGGTAGTCATTCAAAGCGTCGTTGAGGAAGTGGCTTCTGCGCTCCGCCTGCAGGCAGAAGCGAAGGGCCTCCGATTCGAAGTGAACGCGCCGAGCCAAGAGCTTGTCGTTATGACCGACCGGCGCGCCCTCAGTCAAATCCTCCTCAACTTAACCAACAACGCAATCAAGTTTACTGAACAGGGCGTGGTGAGCCTTGAGATTTCGCAACGCTCAGACGACGGGCAGTTCTTGACTGAAATCACCATCACCGACACGGGAGTTGGCGTCAGAGCAGAAGACCACGAAAAGCTCTTTCAGGCCTTTACGCAAGTAGACGCCAGGGGCTCGCGGCGTTCCGAAGGTACGGGATTGGGCCTCCACCTCAGTCAAAAGCTCGCCGGCTTGCTCGGCGGCTTCATCAGTTTCGAAAGCGAGTTTGGCAAGGGCAGCCGGTTCACGCTGACCCTGGAAGGTAAACAATAATGCCGGCCCGCATACTAATCATTGAGGACAACCCGGCCAACCTCGAGCTGATGAGTTACCTGCTGCACGCCTTCGGGCACGATACTCTGACCGCGTGCGATGGGCAGG
>JADGNW010000071.1 GCA_017883315.1 Blastocatellia bacterium
AAGGGGGAGCCTATCTTAAGTTGATGACTGGCATTATCTCAGCCGAAGGTTACCATCAGACAGGTGAGGGAACAATCTCGATTGGATTATAGAAAGAGTGCTGCCATCTTCGTAGTCCGCTCCCTGCCTGCTTGATAGAACCGACAGCCTCCCGGTATCATGCCGCCTCGCGACTAACTCAAACTCAGTACCGATAATCACGGAGGAATGTCTATGAAAATCAAACTGGCACTTGTTGCTCTACTCATCACCATCGCAGCCGTTAACGCGCTTGCGGCCGATCCGAAACTCGATGGCGCATACAAATTCGTTGGCCTGACGTTTCAAGGCGGCGGCCAGACTGAAGCCGATGCCAAAGGAATGATCGTCGTACACGGCAAATACATGGCTTTCGTGCGCGCGAGCGTCGGGCGCCCAACCTGGGACCAGAACGAGCCTGAAGGCGACCGCGCGAAGAAGATCATCGCCGCTTATCAGGGCCTCGCGGCAACCTGCGGAACATTTGAAGTGCAGGGGAACGTGATTAGTCTGCAACAGCTCGCGCAGTCGAGCCCCTCGTCGATGGGCACGACGACTAAGTGGGAGTACAAACTCGAAGGCAACAAGCTCAAGATCAAGCCGGCCGCCAATCCTGGTGTCGAGTTCACCTTCGAACGGCTGCCCTGAGCAAGCGACTCGAAGCTCGCAATTCGGTTGAGTCACAGCGCTTTGTAAGAATGATAGGTCGGGAAGGAGGGCTTGCCCCCGCTCTGCTGCATGGTTGAATGGAGTTACTATCCAGGACGAGCGGGGGCAAGCCCTCCTTCCCGACCTATCACCCTTACAAAGCGCTCTGGCCTATCCACTCGATGGTTTCCGAAGGTTGAACTCTGAACTGTGAACTCTGAACTCTGAACCTGACCCTGGAGGACTGCTGTGAGAATCACTAGAATTCTGATCGTCATCGGTTTGATAGCCGCATTGTCGCCCGTTCCGCTATCTGTATTCGCCAAACAGGAGAAACGCGATAGCGCGCAAGACGAAGCGAAGAAGCCTCAAGAGAAGGGCGTGCAAGAGCCTGCCGCGAAGCCGAAAGAAGAACCTAAGAAAGACGAGCCGCGCAAGCCGCTTGACCCGATGTCGGCTCCGACATTCGGTGGGCTGAAGCTCCGCTCGATCGGACCCGCCTTCACTGAGGGCCGCGTTTGCAGCATCGCTGTCGATCCCACCGATCACAGCCGCTACTTCGCCGGCGTAGCTTCGGGAGGCGTGTGGAAGACCACTAACGCCGGTGTAACCTGGGCTCCAGTGTTTGACAATGAGGGTTCGTATTCGATTGGAACCATCACCATTGATCCGAAGAACCCGTTCACCGTTTGGGTCGGAACAGGAGAGAACAACAGTCAGCGTAGCGTCTCTTATGGGGACGGCGTGTATCGCTCCGACGACGGCGGCAAGACATGGAAGAACGTCGGGCTGAAGAGTTCAGAACGCATCGGCCGCATCGTCATCGATCCTCGAAATTCAGATTCGGTTTACGTAGCTGCTCAAGGTCCGTTGTGGGGACCTGGCGGTGAACGCGGTTTGTTCAAGACTACGGACGGCGGCAAGACGTGGAAAAACGTTCTCTCGATCAGCGAGCACACCGGCGTGACTGACGTCGCGATTGATCCGAACAATCCCGACACTCTGTACGCCGCGTCTTATCAGCGGCGCAGGCACGTTTGGACTTTGATCGACGGCGGACCGGAGAGCGCGATATACAAATCTACCGACGCGGGCGCGACGTGGAACAAATCGAGAGCCGGGCTTCCAAACGTCGACATGGGCCGAATCGGTCTGGCCGTCTCGCCGGTCGATACTAATGTTATTTACGCCACTATCGAAGCCGGCGAGGGAAGGGGCGGCATCTACCGTTCAACGGACCGCGGCGGCAGTTGGGAGAGACGAAATCCTTATGACACGACGGCGATGTACTACGCTCAAATCTTCGCCGATCCCAAACTGCTCGATCGAATTTATGTGATGAACGTCTTCCTGCTGGTTTCCGATGACGGCGGCCGGACTCTTCGAAGGCTCGGTGAAAAGTCAAAGCACGTAGACAATCACGTGATCTGGATTGATCCGGACAACAACAAGCACTATCTCGTCGGGTGCGACGGCGGCATCTATGAGAGCTTCGACCAGGGAGCGAATTGGAGATTTGGAGCTAATCTTCCGATTGGCCAGTTCTATGATGTGACCGTCGACAACGCAACGCCGTTCTACAACGTGTACGGAGGCATGCAAGATAACTTCAATGTCGGAGGTCCGTCTCGCACTCGCAGCGTATCGGGTATCGCCAACTCGGATTGGTTTGTTACGCAAGGCGGCGACGGCTTCCGCGCGCAAGTCGATCCCGAAGACCCGAACACGATTTACGCCGAATTGCAGTATGGAAATCTCGTTCGATTCGACAAGCGCACCGGCGAGCGGATGGGGATTCAGCCTTCCGAGCGGCCGGGCGAGCAACCGCTCCGCTTCAACTGGGATTCACCGCTCATCATAAGCCCGCATTCGCACACGCGACTCTACTTCGCAGCCGACCGGCTCTTCCGCAGCGACGATCGCGGCGACAGTTGGAATGTGATCAGCCCCGAGCTTTCGCGCGGGCTCGATCGAAACAAGCTGCCGGTGATGGGAAAGATCTGGGGAGCCGACGCGGTAGCCAAGCACGCTTCGACTGATCCATTTGGCAACGCATCAGCGCTTGCTGAATCGCCGAAGAAAGAAGGTTTGATCTATGTCGGCACGGACGACGGCTTGATTCAAGTGACCGAGGACGCCGGAAAGAATTGGCGCAAGATCGAGAGCTTCCCCGGCGTCCCTGATATGACTTACGTGAGCCGGGTTCTCGCATCGCAGCACGACGCCAACACGGTGTACGCGGCGTTCGAGAATCACAAGCGAAGCGACTTCGCACCGTACCTGCTCAAGAGCACTGATCGAGGCAAATCGTGGACTTCAATCAAGAGCAACTTGCCGGCTAACGGGCCGGTGCTCGCGATCGCAGAGGACCACGTCAATCCTGATCTGGTATTCGCAGGAACCGAGTTCGGACTGTTTTTCACGATTGACGGCGGCAAGAAATGGATTCAGCTCAAGGGTGGGCTGCCTACAATTTCAGTTCGCGACCTCGCGATTCAAAAGCGCGAGAACGATCTGGTAGTCGCCACGTTCGGCCGCAGTCTCTACGTTTTGGACAACTACACACCGCTTCGAGCGCTCAAGCCCGAGATGCTCTCGCAAGAAGGCGTGCTGTTTCCAGTCAAGGACTCGATGATGTACATCCAGTCTCAGCCGCTGGGCGGGCGCGGAAAGTCTTTTCAAGGAGAATCCTTCTTCACGGCTGACAATCCGCCTTTCGGCGCTACCGTCACTTACTATCTCAAAGAAGCGCCGAAGACTCGAAAACAGAAACGACAGGAGGCGGAGAAGGAAGCCGAACGAAAAGGGACTCCGCTTCCCTACCCCGCGCTTGCCGATCTGAGCGCGGAGGAAGAAGAAGAAGCGCCCTCGATCGCGCTGACAATTACAGATTCGGCCGGCCGGGTAGTGCGGAGACTCAACGCCGCGTTAGCCCCTGGCATGAATCGCGCGAGTTGGGATCTTCGCTATCCCGCTCCGACGCTTACTCCACCGCGCCCCGCCGACGGTGAAGAAGATCCTTTTGCCGAGCCGCCGGGTGGGCCTATGGTCATGCCGGGCAAGTATTCGGTAACGCTTGCGAAGCGAGTGAACGGCGTGACGACTCAGCTTGCGGGCGCGCAGGAATTCAGCGTCTTTGTCGAGGGTCAGGCGTCAATGGCTCCGGCCGATCGCGCGGCCCTGGTAGAGTTCCAGCAAAAGGTAGCGCGCTTGCAGCGAGCGGTCAGCGGCACTCTGGAGACCGCGAACCAGTTGAAGGCTCGTGTCGGACAGATAAAGCGCGCGCTTCACGAAACTCCCGCTGCCGAAGCCAAGCTGACGGACGATGCGGTATCGATAGATAAACGAACAAACGAAATCCTTCGCGCTCTGCGCGGCGACAACGCGCTTCGCCAGCGCCAGGAAACGCTACCGCCTTCGATAATCGAGCGAGTCGGCACGATCGTTTCTGATCAACGCATGTCGACCGCCGCGCCCACTCAAACACAAAAGGACCACTACGCCGCTGCCGCGCAAGAGTTCGAGCGAGTGCTCGCGCAGTTGCGAGGACTGATCGAAGGCGACGTTTCAAGGCTTGAGAAGGCAATGGAGGCGGCGGGCGCGCCGTGGACTCCAGGACGAATACCGGAGTGGAAAGACAATTGACGCCGACGCCGCGCTCTTAACTTAAGCGCTTCGCAGTCAAGGCATTCGCCTCTCAGGGTTGTTCTCTTAACCGGCATTGAGCGCTAATCAATTGCGCGTCGGATGAACACTATCTGCAGCCCGTGGGGCGACCGTTGATTGCGAGACGCTCTTAGGCGTGAAACGGGACACTAGCCCACACAGGGGCATCATCACTTGGCGTGGTGAGCACCTGGCCAAACCTTCCTCAAAACCCGGACGACTCTGTCTGCTTCCGGTGCGGATGCGGCGTTCATCAGGTCCCTTGACTAGCTGCAAGTCATAAGCCTTCCAAACTGAATCCAGCTCATAATTTTTTTTGAGAATCTGCTGAATATAGATCGCGGTTTTCGTCATTACTATATGGGGGAGACGCAAATCTCTAAGACAACGATGACAGTCGATCTAAGGGGAGCCGAGGTTTGGCTTTATATACGGCGGTACCCTCCCCTCAAGGAACGGAATCGCCAAATTTGGCTGGCTACGTTCCGGCCAGCCGGAAAGAACCCCGGACGTGGAGAGACCATCCCCTCCCCGCGTTCATGGGGTTGAGCCTCAAAACCCTGCCTAAGGACGACTTTCGCCAGAGAGTCGAAGGGGCTCACACCAGGGCACGAGAGGTTGTTGACTCTCGTGCCCTCCTCCAATCAACAATCCAATACCGCCGTCAGCAACGTATTCACCAGCGGCCCGAACGACAGGTTTCGTCTTGTCATTCGATCTGTTCGACGTAGTCTCGAGCCAGGCAGCGAATTGAGAGGCTGCCAATGCTAACCAGTTAATTTGAGAAGGAGGATATCGTGAGAAAGAGTCATGTGTTGAGCCTTTGTATGGCCATTGCTGTTTTACTCTCGTGTGTTGGACCAGCTACGACCACCGCCGCGCAGGGCGGAAAGTCGCTTTACCAGCGGCTAGGGGGATACGACGCGCTTGCGGCGGTAACGGATGATTTCATCACGCGTTTGGCGACGGACAAGACTCTTGGCCGATTCTTCGTCGGCGCCAGCGACAATAGCAAGGGGCGGATTCGCCAGTTGGTGCTGGATCAACTGTGCGCGGCGACCGGCGGGCCTTGCGTGTACATCGGGCGAGATATGAAGACGGCGCACAAAGGGCTAGGCATCACCGAAGAGGATTGGAACATCTCGGTCAAGCATCTGCTGGCAACGCTTACGAAGTTCAAGGTGCCTGAGAAGGAGCAGAAGGAAGTAGCGGCGGCGATCACGACCTTGAAGGGCGACATCGTAGAGAAGCCTTAAGGCACAAGTCATCGGTCGGTTTTCCGTACGGCGCGAGGAGATCTGGTTGTGAGTCTCCTCGCGTCCTTTTTGTCTCGCACCGAGTTCCGCGCTGATTAGTTCCTGCTCAAAACATAGTTCGCAAGCTTGACTCCCGCAAGCGATCCTATGTTGTAGCGCTCGCCGTCCAGCCTCAAGACATTTGGAACTTCGTAAAGTGCCCTGGGTTCTAAGTTTGAGGAGGTGATGTATGCGATTACTGGTTATCGGTCTCTTGCTCTGTGTCACTGTTTCCATTCTTGGGTGCCACTCTGCGCTAAATGAAAGTCGAAAAACTAGCTCTGCAAAACAATCCTCTGAAGCCGCTGAGGAACAAGCGCGCGGCGGCGGTGGCAAACCCGTCGCTAGTTCGGGCGCGTTCCCTATTATGGTTCAGCCAATGACTGCGAAAGCCCCCGGCGGCGGCGGTGGGGGCGGCGGCGGTGGTCGAAACGCCGGTTCGATTACCGACGACGCGAGCGCTGTTTCACTTGCATCGATAAGCACAGTTTACGCGGCGGGCGAGCCCGTTGATCGTAAGATCATTCGCAACGCTGATCTCACTCTCGAAACCGAATCGCCCACTGAAGGTCTTCGCAAGATCACTGCCGCTGCTGAATCACACGGCGGATTCGTCGTGACTTCTGAATTCAAACAGAACCCCGTTTCGGCGGGCGCTAAGCCAAGCCAAAGCGTCACCGTCGTCGCTCGCGTGCCCGCTTCTCAGTTTGCTTCGGCGCTGGAGCAAATTCGAAGCGCAGGCGATCGAGTGGTTTCAGAGAAGGTCAGCGGACAAGACGTCTCAGAAGAGTATCTCGATATCGAAGCACGACTTCGAAACAAGAAGGCTCTTGAAGGTCAGTTCCTCGACATAATGAAACAAGCGCACAAAGTTGAAGACGCGCTCGACGTACAGACCCAGCTTGCGGATGTGCGAACGGAGATCGAACGACTCGAAGGCAGGCGTCGCTTTCTTGAAAACCAGGCGGCGTTGTCTACGATCACAACCACGCTTCAGATGCCGCAGCCCATTGTTGCCACAACGACCAGCGGATTTGGCACGACGATCAAGCACGCCTTTGGGGACGCGGTTGATACTGCGGCTTCGATCATTCTGTTTGTGATCCAGGCTGTAATAGTGCTGGTCCCGATTGCGGTGTGCTTCGGATTGCCGGGCTGGTTTTTGTGGCGTGTGCTTCGCCGAAGGATCTTAGTCAGAAGACCGGCCGAACCTTCGCCGATTCCAAGTGAGTGATTCAGTTGTGATACTTATTCGTTATTGGCATTCGGCGGTCGCGGCCGAATGCGCGAGGTGTGATCTTGATACCCGGGGCTGATTGGCGGCGCTTGTATTCGGCGGCGTCTACGCGGTCCACGACCCATCGAACGGTCTCGATCGGAAAACCCGACGCCGCGATTGTCTCGGCGCTCATATCCCGTTCAATGTAAGCCTCGAGAATCTGGTCGAGCACCTCGTAAGGCGGGAGCGTATCCTGGTCCGTCTGGTTCGGGCGCAACTCGGCGGAAGGCGGTCGAGTGATTATGTACTCTGGTATGAGCTCGCCCCGTTTGTTGATTAGCCCGGCGAGCTCGTACACCACCGTTTTTGGAACGTCCTTCAACACCGCGAAGCCGCCTACCATATCCCCATAAAGCGTCGAGTAGCCGATGCTCATCTCGCTCTTGTTGCCGGTCGACAACACCAGACCGTGAAACTTATTCGACAGCGCCATCAAAATATTGCCTCGAACGCGCGCCTGTATGTTTTCTTCGGTGGTGTCTTCGGGAAGGCCGTTGAACGACGGCGCCATCATCTTCAGGTATTCTCCAAAGGTCTCTTCGATTTCTATGACTTGAAAGTGGATGCCGAGGTTCTGAGCAAGCTTCCTGGCATCCCGTTCGGACTCAGCGGCCGAATAGCGCGTTGGCATGTAGACCGCGTTCACTCTATCCGCGCCAATCGCGTCCACTGCGATCACCGCAGTCAGCGCGGAATCGATACCGCCCGATAAGCCAAGATACACCTTATCGAAGCCGTTCTTTCGCACGTAATCGCGAGTCCCCGTGACCAACGCAGCGTAAGTCTCTTCGGTATCTTCCAGCCTTTCATTGTCGCGAGCGACTAGCGCCGGCCTCTGAGACAAAGGGCGCAGCCCGTTTTTGATCTCGACGAAATACAGCGAGTCATCCGGGCGGACCTTCAGCTTTTCGCGGCGCCGACGCGGGTCATGCAATCGCTCGGAAAAGACTTTCTCGATGTTGATGTCGGCCACGATCAGGTCTTCGGCAAAGGCGCGGCCGCGCGCGATGATGCGTCCGTCCTCGTCGATGACCAAGCTGTTGCCGTCAAAAACCAACTCATCCTGCCCGCCGATTTGATTGCAGTAAGCCAGAGCAACCGCGTTGTCTTCGGCGCGCGTGCACAGCATGCGCTCGCGATCGATAGTCTTGCTTGCCTGATAAGGCGAGGAAGAAATGTTGATGATCAAATGCGCGTCGCCAACCAAAGCCTGCATCTTAGTCGGGCCGGCGGGGTACCAGATGTCTTCGCAGATGTTCAGCCCAACGCGCGCGTTGCCCAGCGAAAACACCGGGCAGCGAGTGCCTCGCTGAAAGTAGCGCTCTTCATCGAACACACCGTAGTTGGGAAGAAAATTCTTGTGATACGAATCGACAAGCTTGCCGCCCGCGATCAGCGCTGCGGCGTTGTAAATATCCGAACCGTCCGTATCAACAAAGCCAACGATGACGACTAGTTCTTTCGATGCGGCGATGATTCGATCGAGTACGGCCAAGTTGTCGCGTACGAAGTGAGACTTGAGCAGCAAGTCTTCAGGAGGATAGCCGGTGAGCGCCAACTCGGGAAAGGCAACAAGGTCCGCTCCGGCCTTTCGCGCGCGGGCGATGTAATCGATGATTAGACCGGCGTTACCCGCGAGGTCGCCCACCGTAGGATTGATCTGCGCGAGTGCTACTCGAATGGTATTCATAAGTCAGAGGTCAGAGGTCAGAAGTCAGAAGTCAGCTCTCTGACGTCTGACCTCTGACTTCTACGGACTACTGACCTCGACAGTATCAACTATACCGACAACGGCGGCGTCAATCGGACACTCTTTGCAGCCGAAGGCCATTCGCGCGGAGCTCCCTTGAACGATCAGGACGACCTCGTGAACGCCGGCGCCTACGGTGTCAACGGCAATGATGTGACCCTTCTCATCCTCGCCGTCAACGCCAACGAGCCGCGCGACCAGCAGCTTGCGTCCAAGAAGACGATCGTCTTTTCGCGTAGCGACTACGGTTCCAACTATTCGAGCAAGAATCATGATGGGTGTTGGGGGTTGGGGGTCGGGGATTGGGGTCCAGCCCCTAACCCCCAACGCCTATTCCCCACTCTCATTTCTCTCGCGACTCGTAGGTCACGGGCATGTTCTCGTCTACCGAGGTGTGTGGGCGAGGGATCACATGAACGCTCACCAGTTCGCCGACTCGACGAGCCGCTGCCGCTCCCGCGTCAGTCGCAGCTTTTACCGCGGCGACATCGCCCCGCACGATCGCGGTGACAAGGCCCGCGCCGATCTTCTCGTAGCCAATCAGCGTCACGTTCGCAGCTTTGACCATCGCGTCGGCCGCTTCGATCATCGCTACCAATCCCTTCGTCTCGATCATTCCAAGAGCTTCCATAGACTCTCCTCAATGTATGTTCGTTAAGTTTTGCCTTTTGCGTCTTTGCGGATCTTAGCGTCTTTGCGCGAACCTAGAATTCCGAAGCCTAAGTTTCGCGCAAAGACGCTAAGATCCGCAAAGACGCAAAGTGTGCACTGGCCGCTACTGATTCCCTACTTCGCGCGC
>JADGNW010000072.1 GCA_017883315.1 Blastocatellia bacterium
CCGGTCGGATGCTGACGCGACTTCGAGTTCAAAAGTATTCGAGTCGATTCGAGCGTCGATGCACCGAGCACTATGACTTTGCCCTGCGCTTCGTATTCTTCGCGAGTGACTCGATCGACGAAGGCCACGCCTTTGGCTTTGCCGGTATTTGTGTCGACGATGATGTGCCGCACGATCGAGTTAGGTCGCAGGGTCATTTTCCCAGTAGCTTCGGCTACTGGAAGCGTCGAGCTAAGCGAGTTGAACATTGCTCCAACGTCGCAGCCGTCGCCGCAGTTGCCGCAGTAGTGACACCTGGCGCGCTTCTTCATCCACGGTTTGGGCGGCGCCGTCAGCATCGCCAGCCGCATCGAGATTCCGTGGCGATTAGTTTTCTCCGCGCCTTTTCTCAAAAGCTGCTCGCCGCAGTTGAGCTTCATCGGCGGCATGAAGTTGCCATCGGGCAGATGCGGCAAGCCGTCGCGGTTTCCGCTCACGCCGATGAACTCTTCGGCTTTGGTGTAATACGGCTCAAGATCAGAATAAGAAACCGGCCAGTCATCGCCGAAGCCGTCGTGAGTCTTTGCCTTGAAATCAAGATCGGAGAGCCGATACGACATTCGCCCCCAGTGAAGCGTCTTGCCGCCGACGATTCTTGCTCGCACCCACAGGAACGGTTTGCCCGGCTCGGTAGTGTAAGGGTTCTCACTGTCTTTGACATAGAAGTGGCGGCTGAACTCGCCGGCGGTTGCTTGCATCCACTGATCGCGGTCCTTCCAGCCGGGCGGCCCGAAGCCTCGATACATGGATTCGTAGGGCCACCGATGCGAGCTAAGGTCGCGCTCGGGATTAACAGGCGGTCCGGCCTCGAGCACGAGCACTTCCATTCCGCGCTCGGTGAGTTCCTTCGCGGCCAGGCCCCCCGACGCGCCGGACCCGATTATGATTGCGTCGTAGATTTTTTCCTTAGCCATAGTGCCTCGCGTCGCTCAAAGGTGGCCGCATTATAGAAACGCGCTTTGGAAAAGGCAACACGCACCCAGGGACGGGCAGCGAAGAGGGCTTAGGTAACTTTCTTCAGCAAGTCTTTTCGCACCCCGGCCAGATGAATCTCGATTGAATCATCCTTCTTGACCTTGAGCAGATCCAATCTCTGTTCCTCCCGCTCAGATTGAATCCACTCTTCCATAGTGTATTCAATTCCTTCCTGAGTGCTGATGATCTCCGTCAGATTGACGCGTTCGGTATGTGCTTTGATGTATTCCGCGTTGTCAGATTCCGATTCCGCCAAGACTCTCCCTGCGGCGATTTGAATATTCGCAACGTACCTTTTGGGAACTACGCTGCCTTCCAAAATGACTACATCCACTTGATCCAGCTTTCCGGCATCAGAAGGAACCCAGAGAGGTGGTTGTATCTGATCAAACTCCAGATAGATATTAAGGCCAACCTCGCGCGGCCGGGGAGATTGATTCCACGCATCTACAAAGAGATCAAAGAACGTATGAAGTCTTCCTTCTGATTCTTGATAGAAGCTACCGTCGCTCTTATACAGGATCAGGCCGGGTGGGACACCCATCAGTTTCCTGCCATCCACAAGAACCATGCGTACGCTGCGAAGGTCGAAATGAAGGTGGTTGAAGTTAAACCAAGCGCCCTGCCCAACAAGATTCTCCCAGTCTGTTTGTTCAGCCTCTCTATAGGTCTTGAGGATGATTCGGATGGCATTCTTATCAGCCAGGTATCGAGCTCCACTGTCATAACCGGAGATCGAGACCATAATGCCCAAAGATGCGCGGACATCCTCCAATTGCTCGGCAAATCCCGCAACTTCCTTTCGGTCGACGGCATCCTTACTATGATGTTTGCAATCAACTACTATCAGAATAGGGTCTGCGCCAAGGCTGTATCTGATGCTCACATCAAGCTTGCGTAGGGCGCCCGATCGTCCTATCACTCGCTCATCGTGCTGCACGACTGCGTCCGGCGCGAGAACTCTCTGGATATCAGCTATTACCTTTTCGAGCTTCTTCCAATCGGGGTCTTGGTTTTCTTCCGCCAATCAACACCTCCGAGGGAACCGGAGCGAGGGGAATCATCAAGGGACGTATGGTAGCCTCTGACGGACATGCGAAACCAAGCATCAAAGGATTCAAGTTCACTAGAGTTGAATCTTCTCCAGTACCCATTCCCGGATCAAATCCGCGGAACCGACTCCTCTTGCTTTCGCGATTTCATCGAGGGCTTCAATCTCGTCGGGCTCCAACTGGATCTTCACGACCGCTTCGCGCTCAAAGACCGGTTCCGAGACCTCTTCCAACTGGTCTTCAAAATCCGTCAGGTCATGCGTGTCCCAGAAACGAGCCAGTTCCTGAATGGAATCAGTCTGCGGCATATCTGCGATGTTCATAGCTTTGCCCATTGCTTGTATCTCCGTCTCTCAGAGTCTGTCATCGTACGCGCCGTAACCGGGTAGGCTTTGCCATCGGGAAATTGAATCACCACACAAAACAAATACCGTCCGGCTGCTGTTTGCCCGAGCACATAATAGACCGGGTTCTGTCCTTGAGATCTTGCTCGTTGAACAAAAGCGTTTCCAAAGCAAACGTCCTCAACTTCCTCGGGAGTGACGCCGTGGCCCTTGATATGATCGATTCTCTCCATCGGCCAGAGAAACTCCCGAATCTTCATTACTAGAATTTACCAGAGCACTCGTACACCGCCAATGATACTACCCGAGCGAGGAAAGGCACCCACATCGGTACGCGCAAAATCCATCGCAGGGGTTTTGCCTTTTGCCGAGGCTTCTAATATGATGCCACGCGGTCTGGAAGACTGAAACAGCATCTTCACGACAGGGAGAGTAGCCATGCACATCATCACGCGAAGACAGTTCGGGCGGGGCGTGCTTGCGGGAGTCGCCGGGCTCTCGCTGAAGAGTCTGGCATCGGGCCAACCCGACAAAGTGAAGCCCTCGATCTTCGGCGGCATCGAGGTCGGTGTGCAGAGCTACACGTTTCGAGCTTTCAGCGTCGACAAGATGATCGAAGCCATGGTGTCGATCGGCTTGAGCAACATCGAGCTGTGGGATGGGCACCTGAACCCAGGAAAGGCTTCCGAAGCCGATTTCAAGGCGATCAAGAAAAAGTTCGACGACGCCGGCATTCGAGTCGGCGCCTATTGCGTGAACTTTCCGGTCGATTCAAAGGACGACTATCTCGATCGCGGATTCAACGGCGCGCTGCTGCTGGGCACAAACGTGATGACGGCCTCCGTAAAGAAACCAATTGTTCCGAAGCTCGATCAGTGGTGTCAGAAATACAAAATCAAACTCGGGCTGCACAATCACTGGTTCGGCTACGCAGGGTTCAAGGGAGATCGAAGCCAGGAGTTTGAAACGCCCGATGATTTCATGAATGCGCTCAAAGGCGCGTCCGATTATCTGAGCATCAACCTGGACATCGGCCACTTCTACGCAGCGGGGTTCGATCCTGTGTCATACATCCGCGAGCACCACCGGCGAATCGTCAGTCTTCACGTCAAAGACCGCGACAAAGATGCGGAGCATACGCAGAAGAGATTCGGTCAGGGCTCGACGCCGATCGTTGAGACAATGAAGCTGCTGAAGAAGATCAAGTTCAAATACGCAGCTAACATCGAATACGAGCCCGAGACGGCTGATCCAACTGAAGGCACGCGTACGGCGTTCGAATATATGAAGCGCGCACTTTCGTAGAGGAACTTTGCGTCTTTGCGGCTCTTAGCGTCTTGGCGCGAAACGCCTTTTGGGCTGATCAAGTTTCGCGCAAAGACGCAAAGTCATGATTCCGATGATCGATCGCAGAACCTTTCTAAGACAGGCTGCCGGCGCCTCGGCGTTCCTCGCCGCCGCCCCGATCTTCGCAAGGCCAGGCGCGCAATCGAAATCCAATCCGATCAAGCTCTCGGTCTGCATCGACATGATTCTCACCGAGATTCCATTTCTTCAGCGGATGGAAACCGTCAAACGGCTCGGCTATCCGGCCTTTGAATTCTGGGAGTGGAAAAACAAAGACGTCGACGCAATCCTCCGCAAGAAGAATGAACTCGGGCTCGAGATAGCCACGATGATGGGCACGGGCTGGAAGCACATGAACTCGGAAGACGCTCGCAAGACGTTCGTTTCCGACATTCGAGCTTCGCTGGCTGCGGCAAAACGATTGGGAGTGAAAACACTGATCGTAACAACTGGCTTCGAAGACAAGAAGCTTTCCAGAGCGGAGCAGCACACAAACTACGTCGCTGCTTTGAAGGCTGCGGCCCCGCTTGCCGAACAAGCGCAGGTGACGTTGGTGCTCGAACCGTTGAATACAAAAGTCGATCATGCGGGCTACTATTTGCAGACTGCGAGAGAAGGCTTCGAGATCCTCGACGAAGTGGGAAGCCCGGCGGTGAAGATGCTGTTCGACATCTATCATCACCAGATCATGGAAGGTAACGTGATCCAGGATATCACGAAGAATATCTCGAAGATCGCGCACTTTCACGTCGCTGATGTCCCGGGGCGTCACGAGCCGGGCACAGGCGAGATCAATTACGCGAATGTATTTCGAGCGATCGCAGGTTCTGGGTATCAGGGGTTTGTCGGGTTGGAGTTCAAACCGTCAAGAGCCGCCGAAGAAACGTTGAAGGACGTTTTGAAGCTCGGCCTTGGCTAGCGCATGTTGGGCGATACACATGGAAATCGCCATTGACGATATTGGGAACCTTCTCCGGGACTTCTATGCAGCATATGGCATGACCGACGAAGGGCCTCCTGCTGGACTTAACGTCAGTGCATTGATTGGGAATGATTCCGTTTCTTCGCAAGAATCCAATCTTCTCAGCACTGCGCTCAGCGATCCGATACTGCGACGACAATTTCAGGCTTGTCGTAGGATTCTTGATGACCTAGCGAATCGCCTCACTGGCGAGGAGTTGCTGCGTGAGATCTCTGCTTTCTCATTGACTTCTGATCGGCAGTTCGAGGAACTATCAAGTGGCGTGTTCTGGTTTGCGCTCGCCACCTCGCTCGACCGTCGTGACGGTGGGATTCCGAAAACACCTTTCGACAAACAACTTGATTTACCTCTCCCAGTAAAAGTCAGGATGACAGTCCAAGGGTCTCTCGTCCTTCGACTCTATGTGGCCCTAGTTTATATGCGCGAAGGGACACTCACCGAACTTATTGGGGAAGGTGCCCGAGATGGCAATCCATGTTGTGGACAGGTTCGGAAACTACTAAACTCCGACTACGTGAGACGCATTAGGAACGCGCTCTCTCACGGATCATTTTCGTCATGCATCGCCGGTATCGCCTTCCGAGACGACTACGGAGTTCTCGTGGCTACACCCGGCTTCATGAACTGGCTCAGCACTTGGCTGATGTTGATCCAGCTTCAGGTGCTGGCGGCCAGTGCTAAGCATTGAAGTGTCGCACAACCACGGCGCGCAGATGGTATTGGAGCGGTAGCATGTTGGATATAAGGCAACTCGATCTGCAGTATGTCACAAATGATGCCGGAGAGAAGACTGCGGTCATCCTGCCCATCGATCAATTCCAAGAGTTGATCGAGGACATTGAGGACCTCGCGTCTGCGGCCGAACGGCGTGACGAACCAACTGTCTCCCACAAGGATCTTATTGCCGAGTTGAAACGAGATGGCCTCATTTGAGATCGAGTGGAAGCGCTCCGCCGCCAAAGAACTTAGGAAGCTTCCTAAGGACATGATGCCCCGAATCATTGCCGCGGTTGAGGGTCTTGCAGCAGACCCACATCCGGTCGGCGCGCGCAAGCTGGAGGGCTCCGAGCACACTTACCGAATTCGAGAGGGTTCCTATCGAGTTATCTATGAAGTCGACGCCAAGGGTGTGACCATAACGATCGTTAAGGTGGCACATCGAAGCGAAGTCTATCGCAGATAGTCGTATTGCGATCAATCTAACTAGCGCCTAATGGCAAAACAAGAAATCTACGACGCAATCGTTGTCGGTTCCGGCGCGACTGGCGGGTGGGCTGCGAAAGGGCTCTGCGAAAACGGCATGCGAGTGCTGGTGCTCGAAGCCGGACGCAAGCTTGATCCCGAGAAAGATTTCACCGAGCACATGTGGCCCTACGAAGTGAGGGATCGCTACCCCGCAAGCGACCGAGCGCGCCAGAAGGTCCAGTCGAAATGTTATGCGTGTAATAACTACGGGCGACAGTTTTTTGTCGACGACGTTGACAACCCTTACACCACCGAAGATCGAAAACCGTTCGATTGGATTCGCGGGCGCCAGGTAGGCGGACGCACGATCACCTGGGGACGGCAGAGCTATCGCTTATCCGATTACGAATTCAAAGCCGCAAGCCGCGATGGCTACGGCGATGACTGGCCGATCTCTTACGCCGAGCTCGCGCCCTATTACGACAAGGTCGAAGAGTTCATAGGCGTGAGCGGCGCTTATGAGAACATCCCGAATCTTCCCGACGGAAAATTCCTCCCCGCGATGAAGATGACCTGCGGCGAGCAGCTCCTGAAGAGGGCAGTTGAGCGGCGCTGGAAAGACAGAAGAGTCACGATCGGTCGCGCGGCGATTCTCACACAGAGACACAACGGCCGCGCCACGTGTCACTACTGCGGACACTGCGATCGTGGGTGTTCGACTTACTCCTATTTCAGCAGTCCGGGTTCGACGCTTCCCGCCGCGGCAAAGACCGGCAGGCTTACCCTTCGCACAAACGCAGTCGCAAGTCATGTCATCGTCGACACAAAAACCGGAAAGGCAAAAGGC
>JADGNW010000419.1 GCA_017883315.1 Blastocatellia bacterium
CGGTAGGCGATGTATCGGCCGTCCGGCGAATACACCGGCGTGAGGTCGTCCGCGGGATTGTCACCGGTGATGCGCCGGGCTTCGCCGCCGGCAACGGGCACAGTGAAGATGTCGCCGTTAGTCGATCGGGCTTCATCCTTGTCGGTGTTCCGCGCGAACGCGAGTTCTTTCGAATCGGGCGAGAATGCGTAATCCGTTGGGCCACCCAGGCTGAACGGCGGCGCGTCATAGTCGCCCGGCGTCAAGTCGCGCGCGCCAATGCTATCGGGGCTGCCGTTGCTATTGGGGCTATCGGTAGAAGCCGCGAAAATGTGCGTACGCTTCCCTTCCTTCCACGTCATCCAGTGACGGTACAGCAGACGGTCGGCGATCTTTGCTCGAACTTTGCTCTGCGAGATTTGTTCCGTGCGCTGTTTGTTGCAGTCGTCATTGCGGCATTCGGGATAGACGTCCGAGGTGAACGCGATCCACTTCCCATCGGGCGACCAGACCGGGCCGCCGGCGGCGGTCGAAATATTGGTAATTTTCTTAACCGAGCCGGGTCCCGCTTCTGACAACTCGACGCCCCAGATCTGCGATTCACCGTCGCGAGCAGACACGAACGCAAGCCGCTTCCCATCGGGTGACCAGCGCGGCGAGGATGAAGATTGCTTCTCGTTTGTAAGCTGGCGCGGCTCTCCGCCGTCGCTGGAAATCAGATAGATTTGAGTGACGCGTTTGTTAGCAGCTTTATCGGTATCGGCAATCGTGTAGGCGATCCAGCGCCCGTCGGGTGAGACCTGCGGATCGGAAACGCGGCGGACCTTCAACAGGTCATCGATCGTGATCGGACGGGTGGTCTGCTGTTCTTTTACCTTCGCGGCTGACGCTAATGCGAGGATGAGAATAGTAAATAAGGCGAAGAAGCGCTTCATAAATCCTCCTTCAAATTGCGCTGCTTTTGAGATGAGAACTTCGAGAGAAGCAAACGCGATCCAGCTTGTGATGAATTAAGGTGAACGAGCAAACTACTAGGCTACTCAAGGCCAAATCCGAAGTCAATCCGCCATATTCGAGATATAGGTCATATTGGTCCAATACTTCATAGTCTCAGGCGAGTCGTGATGTCGGAGAATTCGTAATGATGAATTGTACTTCTGGCGGAACCTCGCTTGTGTTTGATCTGAAAAGACACAACCGTTCTGCCATCGATCTTGATACCAAACTCCGACCCGATGGGATGGCCACCGCGCGGTCGAGAAGGGAGAAATGAAACTCGATCTGTGGTGAGTCGGTCGATGTCAACTTCGTCGAGAAGCGACTCCCACTTCACCTCGCCGGTTGAACGATCGAAGATGATCACTCGGCTTCTATCTTTGCCGCTCTTGAAAAGAACGAGTTGATGCAAAAGATACTTTAGCGCCCCAAGATCGGTGACCCGCGCCCGCTTGAAGTCATCAGGCGTGCAGTCCGCGAGCCCGAGTTTCTTGATCAGAACATCGGCAACCAGCCTCGCAACATTCAAGTAGTTCGACTTCAGCTCGCTCATCGACGAGAAGCCAAGATCGGCGATCATTTTGTTCAACTCATCTGGCGAGACTCGGAAGTATCGCTCGGCCCACTTCTCTTCGATGTGAGGCGTCTGTCCTTCGGCAACGGCAACCTTGTTTGACTTGTCGGTTTTCACCGACACCGGCAAGTCGGCGCGGCCGCTGAACTCGAGCCTTAGATCGGCGGCGTTGGCATCGGCATACTCAAGCGCCGTGCGACGAACGCCTGTCAGACGCGCCCCGCCGGCTTGTTTGAGAAGCTCAATCGCGCCCAGCTTGACGCCCGCTTCGATGTGAGTAATCTCACGTTGAAAGATCGCACGGCTCGGATGCGAGGCCGGAAGGCGGTTGATCGCGTCGAGCATCTTTGCCTTGCTGCGAGCAACGTCAAACGGCGGCTGCTTGGTGCGAGACAGCGAAATCAGCTCGTTGGCCAGCATGACTTCCGCGTAAGTACCAAGCCCGTCGTGAAAGTGCCCTTCGATGATTTCGAAGTCCGTCGCTTGCAGCTCATGCTTCTGCGCTGCCCTCGCAGTGTGGTTGATGTATTGAGCGCCGTAGAGTGAGAGAAGGCTCGCGACGATGAGACCTGAGACACAGGTTCGCACAGCGCTGAATCGATCTGTCTGCATGATCTATTAGACACAAAGGCCGGGCTCGCAACTTCTCAGTTGGACTGTCAGTTGGCTTGCCCGGCCCGGTTCATCGCGCGGCTGGTCGTTACTTGCCGGCTTCCGCGCCTCTCAGATACTTGTCCAGAAAATCAAGCACGGCTTTGTAGCCGCGAATCTCATTCGCCTTCTTCGTAAAGCCGTGACCTTCGTTGTCGAACACGACGTACTCGACGATGCCGCCTTTCTTTTTCACCGCGTCAACGATCTCGTCCGACTCGGGTTTGATGACGCGAGGATCGTTCTTCCCCTGCAGGACTATCAACGGCTTGGTGATCTTGTCCGTGTGGAAGAGCGGCGAAATCGCTTTCAGGTTTTCTTTGTCAGTTGCCGGGTCGCCGATCTCCTTGTACAGCGCTTTGCGGAAAGACTCCCAGTAGGGCGGAATCGATTCAAGCGTTCTCAACCAGTTCGACACACCGAAAAGATCAACGCCAACTGCGAACTCTTCCGGCTTGAACGCGAGAGCCGCGAGCACCATGTAGCCGCCGTAGCTCCCGCCAATGATTCCAATCTTCGACGTGTCAACGTAGCCGAGTGACGCAAGATACTTCTTCGCCTCAACGCAATCCCAGAGCGGCTCGCGCCCGTGCTTAAGATCATCGGCCGCGAAAAACGTTTTGCCGTAACCCGAACTCCCTCGGTTGTTGACGCCAAGCACCACATAGCCGTGATTGACCAGGTATTGAATCACGCCGCTGTAGCCCGTTCTGGTCTGGCCACCCGGCCCTCCGTGCACCCAAACCAGCGCCGGAACTTTACCGGCCGCGGAAGCTTGTTGCGGCTTGTAGAGAATTGAAGGAATCTGCATGCCGTCGAACGACTTGTAGCGGATGACTTGCGACTCGACGAGGTCGGCCGGATCTATTTCGGGATTGAGGCTCGTGGTCAGCTTTCGCGCTTGTTTCGTGGCGAAATCATAAACGTACAAATCGCTCGGCGAGCGATCGCCGTTGAAATAGAAACCCATGAGCCGTTCGCTGTTCGAGATGTTGACCGCAGTTATTTCACCCTCAGGGAACGTTGGTAGCGATAAGGGTTTTCCTGTCGCCTGGTCGTAAATTTTGATCTTAGTGCGCGCGTCTTCGTTGATTCCCACCACCCGATATTTTCCACTGTGAGAGAAACCACTGAATGCAATGTCCCAGTTAGTCTTCTCGACGGGCTCGATCTTGCCGGTCTCGAGGTTGTATCGCGCAAGATAAGAAAACTCGCTGCCGCTGTCGGTGTTGTAGTACAGATAACGAGACTGCGGATCGAACGTCGCAGGAGCAAAAGCTACCTCGTCTTTGTGCGGAGTGATGAGCTTCATCTCTTTCGTGGCGGCATTGTAGAGATAAATGTCTCCATCAGTGGTCGTGTTGGCCTTGCTGAAGGCGATATACCTTTCGTCGTTTGAGATGTCGCCGAACTGGTAGCCGGTTGAGTCTTGATAGAGAAGGGCACGTTCAAAACTGCCGGCGTTCATCTTGTAGATGTCAAAGAAGCGCGCATCGCGCTCATTCGTCATGAAGTAAAAAGCCTTACCGTCCTGGCTCCAGCTCAGGAACTGAGCTTTGAGCTTATCGCCGGGCGTCAGATCGCGCTCCTTGCCGTCGGCGTCCAGAAGATAGATGTGATTGTTTTCGTTGCCGCCCTGGTCGTGTGTGTAAAGCACGCGCGAATCGTTCGGGAAGTATGAAATCGCGTAGGTGCTCTCGGTCGTTGAGTGAGTCAGTTGCTTCGGCTCCCCTCCGCTGACCGGAACCGAGTAGACATTGAAGATGCCTGTCTTGTTGCTCGAAAACAGAATCGCCTTGTCGTCAGACGAAAAGGAACTCCCGGCGATTTTTGTCGTGTTCAAAAACTGTTCGATGGAGTACTGCCTGACCTGACGCGACGCGGCAGCCTTTTGTTTTGGCGCCTTCTTGCCTTGCGCCGACACGGCCACTGGAACAAGAAGGGTTAGAAGCAACCATAAGACCATCAGCGCCGGTCTTGCTTTGGGATCAGTCCGAAACGACTCAAGTGTTTTCATTTCTCTCTCCTCCTAAGAATCCGACAACCACGGAGTGGTTGAATGTTTATAGTAACCGATGCCGCTCCGACGCTCACTCCTTTAGGAGTGATATGTGGTTGGCGGACAATCCGGCACGTTGAACTCCTAACGGAGTTCGCACGGTCTCGTCGCTGCTACTACAAATATTGAACTCCTAGCGGAGTCCCAGCGA
>JADGNW010000420.1 GCA_017883315.1 Blastocatellia bacterium
ACATGTACGGGCGTGGCACTCATCAGCCTCAACCTGACTACTAAGGCGCAGATGACTTCTTCACCACCGTGATCTTGACCTCTGACGGATACTGCTTCGAATGATGCACCGCGTTGTGCGCGACCACACCTTTCGATTCGTCGTAGTTCTTTCCGCCTGTGTTCATGTTCCGATCGAAGCGCGGGAAGTTGCTGCTCGATACTTCAAGTCGAATCCGATGCCCCGCCTCGAAGTAATTGCTCGTCGTCATCGGCTGCAGTGTGACCTTGTAGACCTTACCCGCTTCCAGCCACGCGACAGGCTTGTCGTAACCATTCCGATACCTCAGCCGCTGGATCGTCTCGTCCAAATTGTAAGCTCGCCCGTCGGGATACACGTCGATCAGCTTCACCGTGAAGTCCGTGTCCTTTGCGTCCGACGACACATAGAGCGTCACCTCGATTGGGCCGCTTACCTCCATCCCTTGCTTCAGAGGCTCGGTGCTGTAGACCAGAATGTCGGGCCGTGCTTCCATCCTGCGCTGATCGAATGCGCCGCCCTGCACCGCGTTACCAGTGCAGCAAACATTTCCACCATAAGACGGCACCGGATTCATCGGGTCGTAGTCGAACTTGTCGGAGTTGTCCGCTGCCGGCGCCGCATCGCTGAGGACACCGTCACCGTCGAGCGTGTTGGCTTTGCTGCCGCTCGACAGGAAGAAGGTCATGGGCTGCGCGCCTACTGGCGGCCACGTGTCCGATGATTGCCATTTGTTGATACCCATCGTGAAGTAGCGCACCTTCGGCATCTTCTCGAGAACCCCGTTTTTCTCTCCTTTGAGGAAGTAATCGAACCAGGCGTAGGTCAGCTCGTCGTAGTTCAAACGCGCGTCTCCCATGCTCCGCTCGCCAACCATCGTATTCTCGGTCGCGCGTTTGTAGGAGCAGTGCAGCGTCGGCGCGATCACCGCGTACTGCTGGTTGGCAATCTCAGGCTTGGCGGTCTTCCGCACGTGATTGTAAGCGGCGAGGTTCGGTCCCACCGATACGTCGTACCAGGACATGAACCAGAATCCCGGCATGTTGATCTTCATGTTGTCGTGCCACAGACCTCCCTTGTACCAGGCAGGATCGTTCGGTGCTCGCTCGATCATCGCCCCGCCCGTGTCCACGGGCATGTGGTCGGCGAAGATTCCGTGCGGGCCATCCACCGCCTTGAAGATGTCCTTCTCGGGAAGGTGCCGCAGCGCTTGCGACCAGTCCACCGGCGGCAACTGCTGGGCGAGATCGAACTCTTTCGAGGCGCGAATCAAATCCTCCTGTGACGTGTTAGGCGGAAACATCGGCCGCACCTGGTTCTGTTCCCCGTAGATCCAAGCGATGAACAACATCTCAACAGCACCGCCGCGATACCAATTCCCCTGCTCGTAGTATGGGCCGACGCGACCCACGCCGGCGCCGAATCCTTGCGGGATCATCGTCGTGTATGCTGGATTACCTTGCGCGGCAACTGCCAACTGCCACTCGGCGGTCGAGGAGCAACCGATCGTGCCGATCTTACCATTCGACCACGGCTGTTTGGCCATCCACGTGAAGGCGTCATCGCCGTCAGTGAGTGGTGGCCCGAGGATGTCGTAGTTCCCCTCGGAGAAAAAATGACCGCGCTCATTCATCTCGACGTAGACGTAGCCGCGTTTGACAGCTTCTAGCTCAGTGCTCATGTCGCGCGGTGCGCCGTTGCGGACGTCCCAGAAATTAAAGTTGTAAGGCGTGCGAACGAAGATCGTCGGGTATTTCTTCGACGTGTCTTTCGGGCGATAGAGGTCGGTGGCCATTCGCTTGCCGTCACGCATCGGGATCATGAGCTTGCGCTCGACGATCGCGATGGACTGCAGTTCGTTTTCGATCGAGTTACGCTTGGCAATTAGTTCCGGGCTTGCCGCGCCTCGGCCTTGAGCTCGAGCGTTTTGGTTGGGAGCGTATTGAATAGCAGCGCCGAATGTCGCTACAACGAGTACCAGTGTCCAGAGGATCTTCCTTCTCATGCGCGTGCTCCTTTGAAAACATGTAGCGTAGACTGTCCAGTCTGCGCGTGGTTCCGAATTGGGCGCGATCCGAGGCACGCTCAGACTGGACACTCTACGCTACGTTTCATCGTTTTCGGGCGACCCTTGCGTCAAGAACCGTGAACTCCTCAGTGACCGTGCTCATCGTTGTCGCCGAGCCGGAAGAATTCGCGTATCCGATCAAGCAGAGCCGTCTGCGCATGATCCACGCGCAGTCGCTTGGCCTCCTCGCTCAATTCTTCTCGTACTGCTTCTAGCTCGACGTTCCGACGCGCCAGCACGTGAGAGATGTCTTCGGCTATTTCAGGGCGACGATTTATGATCTCCTGGAAAGCACCCTTGTCCAACCTGTAACAAACCATATCGCTCAGGGCGGTAACAGTGGCCCTGCGAGGCTGGCCGGTCATCATTCCCATCTCTCCGAAGAAATCACCCTCGCCTATCGTCGCGACCTTCTCGCTCTTTCCATCAACCGCGACGTGAACTTCGGCGTTGCCTTTGATGATGATGTACAACCAGTGAGCCTCGGCGCCTTGTTTCGTCAGAGACTCACCGCGCACAAACGGAGCGACCTTCAACCGCGCGGCCGCTTCGCGGCGCTCTTCGGTGGTCAGCTTGCTAAACAGTTCTACGCGTTTGAGCGCTTCGACGCGCTGCCCGACTCTCTCGTCCTGCTTCCGCTCGCGCCGCTTTTCCGTTTCCTCTGTGACAAAGACCGACTGGGATGGGATCGATAGCCGAATGTCGGCGCGGCGCAGCGCCGAATATATGCGCGACCGGACCAGCGAGTCAGTCGGATCGGGTACCGCCATGTCCGTCAACCAATAACGGACGGCATAGGAGGAGTAGCTGTCCTTGAAGTCTACGACAAGGCAGTGCGGCGCGGGCTCCTGCGCGACGTTTGGTATTGCCTCGGCGCACAAAGCCATCCCCACGATCCTAATCACGTCCGTCGGCGCGTAACGGTAATCGACGTTGAAATAGACCCACTGGCGGTGTTGGCGCGGCTCACCCGTTCGGCGCCCAACCAGAGTGACCCGCCCTCTCATTAAGAAACTATTCGGGAACACGACCGTGTCCCAGTCACGAGTCTCGATAGAGGTCTGGCGCCATCGGATTTCCTTCACGCGGCCTTCGACCTGGTCTACCCGAACCCAGTCGCCCACGTTGATCGTGTGTTCCATCTGCATGGCCATACCGCCCATGATGTTCCCGAGCGTGTCGGCCAAAGAGAAGCCGATGACGGCCGTGATCACGGCCGAAGTCGCGACGATGCCGGTCAGATCAAACCCGCTGCGCCTGAGCAGTACTAAGGCGATGATTAAGTAAGCGGAGGCGAGCAGCAAGTCACGGAGTATCCTGGGCGGCCTGACACGAATGGCGTCGAGCGCAACATCGAACGCAAACACGCTCCCCAGGTTGATGATTGCGATGCTTTCCGCCAACAAGGATATCCACCGCGCGAAAGAATAGACGAGACTGTCCGGTGTGCCGCCGGTAGAAAGAATTGTGGCGACCGCGAGCAGACCGGCGAATGAGAAACCGAAAAGTAAGACAGACGTCTTGATGCGGGCCCGTTCCGCCGGGACGTAGATAAAAAGAATGAGCGCCGCAAGGATGAAGCCTAGCGCCATCCAGTGAAAGGCTCCGGCCGAGTCTGCCGCTGCCTTAAAGTTCTCCCAGAAATTCATTGTCCACCGAACCTGTTCTAGACCTTGGGTTAAGCAGGCGGTCCCCAGTAGTTTCTTCGTGGATTCAGCGTGACCACCGTTGGCATGATGTGACCTTCAAACCTTCGCGTGACGAAACTGGAAAATGGTCCACGAAAACAGCGGGCCGATACTACGCCAATTCAAATTGGTGATCAAGTTGGCAGTATATAAAAAGAGCCACTCTCAGGCAGGTTGGGCCGCATGGCTCGTGTGTGTTCGAATGAACTGAATTATTTCTTCCATTCTAGCGCCGGGAGTAAAGACCTCCGCTACCCCGAGTTCTTTCAATCGAGGGATGTCTTCATCGGGGATGATGCCGCCGCCGAAGATAATCACATCGTCGAGTCCTTCTTGCTTCGCGAGTTCGACTACGCGAGGGAACAAGGTCATATGCGCGCCGGACAAGATTGATAGCCCGATTGCGTCGACGTCTTCCTGAACAGCAGCGGCGACGACCTGCTCAGGCGTTTGGCGCAAACCGGTGTAGATGACTTCCATGCCGGCATCGCGCAACGCTCGAGCGATGACCTTTACGCCGCGGTCGTGGCCGTCGAGTCCGGGCTTTGCCAGCAACACTCTTATTCGTTCTTCAGACATAGTAAAATTGTCCGTAGTCAGTAGTCCGTAGTCCGTAGCTCGACGTCAACTAACGTTTGACTGGAACGACGGACCACGGACTACTGACTACGGACAAACAATCACTTTCCTCCGCTTGCCGATTTCACGGGCTTACCTTCCGTGTCGTAAATCTCAACCGTCCCGAACTGCTTGAGCACGTCAGTGATTTTACTTGCGTCGCCGACCGCGACCACTTGAAGGTGGCCGAGGTCTAGGTACTTCCTCGCCACTCGTTGCACGTCGTCCTGGGTTATGGCGGCGATTCTCTGCGGGAATGTGTCCCAATAGTCCGAAGGCAATCCGTAGAGCTTCTGCGTGATTATATTCCCCAACAGCGTCTGTGGATTCTCGAGTTGCAAAGCGAAACTGCCGACGATGGTTCGTTTCGCTCGATCAAATTCATCCTGTGCAACTTTTTCATCACGTATGCGCTTCAGCTCATACATCAACTCGTCCATGGAGCCCTTCGTCACCTCGGTCCGCACTTCGGTGTTCGCGCGAAAGGTGCCGCGATAATTGTTCGCCGAAAGTCCGCTGTACGCGCCATAGGTGTAGCCTTTGTCTTCGCGGAGGTTGAGAAACAGCCGCGCGCTTGCCCCGCCGCCCACCACCTGGTTCATTACAGTCAGCGCGTAATAATCGGCGTCGGCCCGCTTAATAGTCAGATTGCCAAGCACCAGGTTTGTCTGAACCGAGGAGGCGCGATTGATCAAGTAGATTTTCGCCGGGCCGGTCTCACTGACCTCCGGCATGTTGGCCGGCGGCACGTCTCCGCTCTTCCAGGCGCCAAAAGTCTTTTCAAGTTTGGCGACAATCTCGGCCGGTTTGACATCGCCAACTATCGCGAAGATTGCGTTGTTCGGTTTGAAATTCGTGTCGTGAAACTTCTGCAGAACATCAGGCGTGAGGTGCTGGATCTCGTCCGCGGTGAGCGACACTCGTGACGCGGGATGCGAGCCGTACATCACCTTGGCAAACATTTCATTCGCGAGAAAAGTCGGCTGCGCGCGCTGCAATCGGAGCTGGGCCAGGGAGCGGGTCCTCAGTTTGTTGAGCTCATCCGCCGGAAAGCTTGGATTGAGGATCACATCCGCGAACAACTCCATGATTTGATCGAGGTTTTCGGTTAGCCCCGAAGCGACTACGTTGCTTGTGGGCGACGAAAGCGATGAGTTCGCCCCCAGCGTAGCCCCAAGCGAGTCAACCTGCTCGGCGATTTGCTTGCTGTTGCGAGTCTTCGTCCCGTCGCGCAGCAAAGAGCTGGTAAACTGCGCGGCTCCGTGATGATCTTGCGGATCGGCCAGTCCGCCGCTCAGGACAACCATCTGCATCGCGAAGGTCGGGAGTTTATGCTGTTCGAGCACGATCACCTGCAGCCCATTGCTAAGCTTGGTTTCGTAGGCTTTAGGTAGCTTTACTTTCAGCACGTCATTGCTGACCGGGGTCTTGCCCTTGATGACAAGGCCCTTGGATGGACGCGGCGGCTGAGGAGTCTGCGCCGTAACGAGGATCGCAACAAGGGCAATCACGATCGTCGCGGGAATAGCGCGACTCATTCTCGAGATCATTCTCTTCATAGCTTCACTCTCCTCTGAAGGTGCGACCAACCTTCAGCTTGTCGGACAATTCAATTCGCGGCCGACGCGGTTTGCTTCGCAGCCTGCGGCATCGTAATGCCGACCGTCCGGCTTGTTGTCTTAAGATACTTGTTGGCGACGCGCTGAACGTCTTCCTTTGTTACGGCATTGAGCTTGTCGAACTGCGAGTTGATCAAGTTCGGATCATTGTAGAAGACCGCGAATTGCGTCAGCCGTATCGCCGTGCCGAGCGAGCTTTGCAGCGACTGAATCGAACTGCGTCGCGAAGAGTTCTTGGCTTTTGCAAGCTCCCAATCGGCGATCGGTTCGCGCTGCAATCGCGCGATCTCCTCGTTGACTACAGCTTCGACGTCGCCGGTTTTCTTGCCCGGCGCAACGGCAATTGTGAGCTCGTAATGGCCCACCCCGCGCGTGCCATTCACGAAACCGAAGACCGACGTTGCAAGCTCCTTCTCTTTGACCAATTGCTGATAGAGCCGCGAGCTTTGTCCGCCTGCGAGCGTTTGATTCAGCACCTGCATCGCATAAGCATCCGGCGTGTTGCTGACGATTCCTTTGTAGCCGATTACGATTTGCGGCAGGCGAGCAAGCGGGTCTTCCAGGGTGAATCGCCGCTCAGCGGTTTGCTCAGGCTCGGTCGTGTCGACCTTCGGAGAAGCAGGCTGCGAGGGAATCGATTCAAAGTACTTTTTTATTGCCGCGAGAGCAGCGTCGGGTTTGAAATCTCCGACGAGCGCAAGCGCGGCATTGTTTGGGGCGTAGTAAATTCGGAAGAACTCTTTCACGTCCTGAAGACTCGCCGCGTTGAGGTCTTCCATCGAGCCGATGACCGAATGCTTGTAGGCGAAGTTGTCGTACATCGTTTCCTGAAACTTCTCATCGGTCTTTCCATAGGGCTGATTGTCGACGCGTAAGCGGCGCTCTTCCTGCACCGCGTTGCGCTGAGTGTCGAGGTTGTCCTGCGTCACGTCCAGACTGCGCATGCGATCCGCTTCGAGAAACAAGAGCATATCCAGTTGATTCGACGGCACGGTGCCAAAGTACAATGTGCGATCCTCATTGGTAGTCGCGTTGTTTCCACCGCCGTTCGTGTCGATCAACAGCGAGTATTCGTTCTTGCCGACATTCTGCGAGCCGGTGAACATCATGTGCTCGAACAGGTGAGCGAAGCCGGTCCGGCTCTTGCGCTCGTTGCGCGAGCCCACATCGTACGTGATCGCCACAGTAATGACCGGGGCGTTATGGTCTTCGACAAGGAGCACGCGCAAGCCGTTTTTGAGTTTCAAGTCCTTGAAGTCAACTTTGATCTTTCTTGCTTGTTGCGCGCTGGCAGTGAGCGCAAGGAGGCATACTAAAGAAAGAGCGAGTGTGGTTTTGATGGTCTTCATTGCGGCTCCTTTTTCAAATGGCTGTCCTTAATCAACGATGAATTGACCCCAGCGTTCCGGAAATCAAGAAACGATTCAATCAAACGGCCCTCTTGAAACAAGCCGCTTCATCTGACCCATTTAAGTAAGCAAAGGGTTTTCGATTCTGACGCCTTCAATGATTTGTCCATGCTGCATATCTTCGGTGTAGATTCTGGGCACATTGTTAATGACCGCAGATGCCCAAACCATTGCATCCCAGAATGACAGTTGATAGCGATCGGCGCCGTCGATGGCTAACAAGACGGTCTCTGGCGTTGTGGGAAAAACAGGCCAGGCCGCACGGTAGTCTTCAAGTATTTCCCTCGCTCGGGTAACGGAGAGTCGTCGCTTCACCTTGCGCGTGATTGTTATGAAGAACTCGGCTAAGACTTGCGTGGCTAGTACTCCGCTCGACTGGACCCAAAGAGCGTCGATTGCGGCTTCAGCCTTGATCCGTTTGTCTCCCGCGTCGGAATCGTAGGCATATACGAGAATGTTAGTGTCAACCAGGACTCTATCGCTCATGGAGTTCCTCACGACTTGGGTAAGGAGGACCACCAAGGTGAATTCCCTCGCGCAAGAGACCGCGCTGTCGATCCCGCGCTTCCTCACTGCGACTTTCTACCGCGATCGTCACCTCGACAACCGTTCCGTTGGCGAGAGAGATCGGCTCAAGCAACTTAATATGATCCCCTTCGATAATCCCTCTCACTGCTTGCTGTCTTACTTCCATTGGCCGACCTCCCTTCGCGCGCACATCCTCATACAAAGCCACGATCAAAACGCCGGTTCCTGATACTCACCGAACACCGGCCTGAGCGTGTCACACATCTCCCCGAGCGTTGCGTAAGCTCGCACACAATCGAGCAGCAGCGGCATCGTGTTATCACCTGCACGCGCGCCGCTTGCGAGATCCTTCAGCGTCTTCTCAACTCGAGCGCTGTCACGTTCGGCTCGCACCTTCTTCAACCGCTCCGCTTGAAGCTCGGCCACCGACTCGTTTATTTGAAGCAGGTTCATTGCCGACCGTTCTTCAGTCATTACGTAGTCATTCACTCCGACAATAATCTTGTCTCGCGATTCGACGGCCTTTTGAAACTCGTAAGACGAATCCTGGATCTCGCGTTGCGGGAAGCCCGCTTCGATCGCTTCGATCATTCCGCCGAAGTCGTCGATCTTTCTGAAGTACTCGAACGCGCCTTCTTCCATATCCCGCGTAAGCTTCTCGAGGAAGTAAGAACCGCCGAGCGGATCAACCGTGTTAACTACGCCCGACTCGTGCGCGATGATCTGCTGAGTTCGAAGCGCGATCAACGCGGCTTCATCCGACGGCAGCGCCAAAGCTTCGTCGTAGGCGTCAGTATGAAGAGACTGTGTTCCGCCCAGAACGCCCGCCAGCGCCTGAATCGCAACACGCACGATGTTGTTCAAAGGTTGCTGAGCCGTGAGCGACACTCCCGCCGTCTGCGTGTGAAATCGAAGCGCCCACGAGCGAGGGTTCTTCGCATTGAAGCGTTCCGTGATCACCTTATGCCAGATTCGCCGAGCCGCGCGGTACTTCGCGATCTCCTCAAAGAAATCATTGTGCGAGTTGAAAAAGAAACTCAGCCGCGGCGCGAAGTCGTCGACGTCCATTCCGTGATCGATCGCATACTGCACGTATTCGATTCCGTCTCGCAGCGTGAACGCGAGTTCCTGGAGCGCGGTCGAGCCCGCCTCGCGAATGTGATAGCCGGAGATTGAAACAGGATTGAAGCGCGGCACTTCCTTCGCGCAGAACTCAATCGTGTCGACGATCAATTGCATCGCCGGTCTCGGCGGATAAATCCATTCCTTTTGCGCGATGTACTCTTTCAGAATATCGTTCTGAATCGTGCCGCCGACTTTCTTCCAATCCGCGCCTTGCTTCTCGGCAACCCCGAGAAACATTGCGAAGATCATCGAAGCCGGCGCGTTGATCGTCATCGAAGTCGTGACGTTCTCGAGCGGGATTCCGTCGAAAAGAACTTCCATATCGGCGAGGCTAGAGATGGCGACGCCGCACTTGCCGACTTCGCCTTCGCTGAACGGATGGTCCGAGTCATATCCCATCAGCGTCGGCAGATCGAAGGCTACGGACAACCCGGTCTGCCCGTTTTCGAGCAGGTACTTGAACCGCTGATTGGTATCGAACGCCGATCCGAAGCCCGCAAACTGCCGCATCGTCCAAAGCTTGCCTCGATAGCCGGTCGGGTGAATGCCGCGAGTGTAAGGCGGCTCACCAGGAAAGCCGAGATCAGTTTCGTAGTCAAAATCGGGCAGGCTGTTTGGCGTGTACAACCGATCGACTGGCGCCAGCGAAACTGTTGTGAACGACTCTTTGGTTTCGGGCGATCGCTTCAGCACCGGCTCGAGCGCGCGCTCTTCCCATTCGCGTTCGGCTTCTTCCAGACGATTTGTAACGTCGGTTGTGCTCGTCGGGCTCATCAAGATGTCTCCTCAGGTCAAGGTCACGCAGGAGCAGGAAAGGCTCACGGAAGTAAGCTTGATGATAGGTTAGCGCCGCGCGAGGTGTCAACGTTTCCGCCCTTTACTGAAGCGAATTGGAATCAAGCTCCCGATGCCTCTAAATTCTACAGACGGCCGCACAGAAGTACGGCCTCGGACTCCGCAACATCGCCGGGAATTCCACAACCAAATCCAAAGGACCAAAGCCCCGGCTCGATCAGGCTTCTAATAACGCTACGGTTGTTTTCCAGTAAGGCATCTTGTAGAATCGCCAAGTATCTTGCGGCGATACATCGACCGGACGGCGGCCGGCGGATGATAAAGAACTACACGAAGGGGCTCACGATGAAATTCAAGCAGCGCCACTGGCTACTGGTCTTGACGCTTGTTCTGCCACTCACCTTTGCCGGCGCGCATACCGAGCAGCGCCAGAGCCAGTCCGATATGGCTGCCAGGCAGAGAATCGCAGAAGATTTCAGCAGCGCGATTCTCGTAGCGAAGGATCACTTCGCCGGGCAGGTTGATTTCAACAAAGTCACCAAGGCCTCGATAACCGGGATGCTTCGCACGCTCGATCCGCACTCGATGTACTTCGACCGCCAGCAATGGGAAGAGTTCCAAAACGATCAGAGCAGCCGCTACTACGGCATTGGCTCCACGATCATTCAACATAATGGCAAGGTGTTCATCGTCTCGCCAACCGAGGGGACTGCGTCGTACAAAGCCGGGCTTCGTTATGGCGATCACATAGCGGGGATCAACGGCGAGTCGACCGAAGGATGGACTCAGGCTCAGGTCAGAAGCAAGCTGCTGGGCCCGGAAGGCACGACGGTCACGGTCAAGATCGCGCGCCTGGGCGTTGATAAACCGATCGAGTTCAAGCTGACGCGCGGACCCGTGCCGCTGCCATCGGTCGCGAACTACTTCATGGTCGGCGGTGGTGTCGGTTACATCAATCTCGAGCGGGGCTTTAACACCACTACCTATGAAGAAGTTCACACTGCGCTGGGAGAGTTGCGGCAGCGTGGAATGGCCTCTTTGATACTCGACCTTCGAGGTAATCACGGCGGGTTGGTCGAGCAGGCGCAGCGCGTTTCCAATCTGTTTCTCTATCGCGGACAAAAGATACTCGCAATGCACGGACGCCCCAACGTGTTTCCATCTCGGGAATACGTGGCCAACAACCAGGTGCCCGAAGACTATCCTCTTGTAGTTTTGATAAATCGCCTTTCGGCATCTGCGGCCGAGATCGTCGCGGGCGCGCTGCAGGACCACGACCGCGCGAGGCTGGTTGGTGAAAATAGTTTTGGAAAGGGTCTCGTGCAGAGCCCGTTCCCGCTGTCGGACGGTTCGGCGCTTGTGCTGACGACCGGGCACTACTACACGCCGAGCGGCCGGCTCATTCAACGCGACTACAGTGGGCGGTCGTTTTATGACTACAACCTGAAGCGCGGAGAGAGTGGAACGCACACAGATGAGAAGCGCACCGACTCGGGGCGAACGGTCTACGGAGGCGGAGGAATCGATCCGGACGTCGAAGTGAAGATCAGAGTTCCTCAGCACGAGTTCGAGCTTCAGCGAGTGTGGTTTGATCCGGTGTTCGAGTTCACTCATCAGTTGGTCGCGGGTCAGATTCAGGGGTTCCCTGAATTCAAGCTTGATCGGCAAGCCAATCATCACCATCAACTCGAATCAAACGAGTATCAGATCACCGACAAAGTTCTAGCCGCGTTCAAGAGCTTCCTTGGCGAGCACAAAGAGTTCAAACTCGAGGGCGCGCGCGCGGATAAAGACGCCGACTTTGTTAAGAGGCAGATTCGTTACGAAGCAGTGACCGCGGCCTACGGAGTCGAGGCTGCGTACGAGGTGCTCCTGGAGACTGATCTTCAGATGCAGCGGGCGATTTCGGAAATACCTAAGGCGAAGATCATGGCCGAGGATGTACGTCGCTTGAGAGCCGGCCGCGAAATGGAACCCCGCAGAAATTAGGTCTAACCAAATATTCTGCGATAGACAGTCTGCGATAGTAAGACGGCGGCCCGAGCTTAACAGGCTCGGGCCGTGGCTTTTGAGATAGGTCTCCGGGGAGCCTCAAATCGAGAGCGCGGCCTCGGCGTTTGAGCGGTTCACCGCCAGCGAGTGCGCGTTGGCTGGCGCTTCGCGATTGCGGCACGGATCCCAAAACAGACCCGAAATGGGCGCGCAACTTACGGCTTGGAGTCACGCCGCTTTTTCTCTTCCGCTGCTTTCCCTTGCTCCTCGATTGCCTTAAAGTATTCGGTATTCGTTACTCTGATTGATGCGCCACTGCCCTGGATGCCCGCCTCAATCTCAATGCCATCGCACCGCAAGACCTTGTTAGGATGCTCGCTCGAGCCCGTCGCCCAGGCATCCTTACCTGGCAGCTTTAGAGCCTCTGAGACCTTTGCCACCCACTCATCGATGGTCCGCCACGTCGCGCCACTGTACTGGATACTAAAATCCACCACGCGGCCCTTAACAACTGCGGCTGCCACTGAAACAACTCCGGCGAACTGCTGAGCGTCGCCGTCAGTCGCGGGATCGAACGCGAGAGACACGGCCTCGTTGCCTGTAGCGGATTTTGCTTTTTCGATAGCGTCCTTCATGTCTCTCTTTTTCGTAATACCTGGAAACACGGCCAGCAACTGTTGAGTGGTCATCCCCAGCCGGAGACCACGAACTCTTGGCGCGGTGGCTTCCGTCAGATTGCATCCGGTTTGAGCAGGGTATGGGTTTGACGCTTGTGAAGATGCTGACAAAGTCACAAACGCGAGAACAAAGAAAGCAATAGCGAGCTTGTTCATGTTTTTTCTCCTTGTTTCTTAGCGGTGTGGAACGAATCCATCCGACTCTCTGACGCCTTAAGTCCTACGTTGGCGGTGAGCCCTTTGGCGATATTGAATCACGACACGGATTGAAAGCTTCTGTAAAGGCGCGTGCTTAGGCACGTCGCGGACCAGGAACTCCGCACGCCGAATACTACGAGGGATTGCTTACAGAATCAAGGTGATTGGAATGTTTGACACACGCTCCTGACCAAGGTCGAGCGCGAGCCGGCGCAAGCCTCGCGACTCGACGCTTGTAAAGGCGGAGCTCTCATGCGACGGCTGCGGAACCGAGGTCGTACGGCCATCGTGTCTGCTCCTTCGAAGCTTTGGTTGTTTTGGCAATATCTTTCCGCTAATATTTCTTGTGACGATTCTGCTGAGGCCCTGTTAAGCGAGATGTTCTCTTCCCGTGACTCGCCTACTGGTTTCTCATGTTGTTTACCGAGGAGTCATTCACGATGAAAGTGCAAAAGCGGTATTGGTTGCTTGTAATCGCCCTTGTTATCCCGATCACGTTTGCAGGCGCTCACCCGGCGCAGAGGCTTGGACAGAGCGGCGATGACTCGACCACCAGGCAACAGATTGCGCAGGACTTCGGAAATGCGCTCCTGGTAGCCAGCGACCATTACGCGGGACAAATCGACTTCAGCAAGCTAAACAAGTCGGCGATCCTCGGCATGCTTCACACTCTGGATCCGCACTCGAACTATTTCGATCCGAAGGAATGGGAGAAGGTCCAGCAGGATCAGCGCAGCCGTTACTCCGGCATCGGTTCTACAATCGCGCCGCGCAACGACAAGGTCTACATAGTGTCTCCGTTCGACGGCACACCGGCCTATCGAGGCGGCGTTCGCTACGGTGATCAGATAGTCCAGATCGACGGAGAATCGACCGATAACTGGACCTCACTACAAGTCTCACAAAAGTTGATTGGGCCCGAGGGCACGTCGGTTACTGTGAAGATCACTCGCCTCGGCGCAAGCCAGCCGCTCGAATTCAAGTTCACACGTGAAGCGGTAAGGCTGGATTCGGTGACCAACTATTACATGGCCGGAAACGGTGTCGGCTACATCGACTTCGAGCGAGGCTTTAACCTGACGAGCTATGATGAGATTCGCACGGCACTGGCCGACCTGCAAAAGCAGGGAATGACCTCTCTGATCCTGGACCTGCGCAACAATCCCGGCGGCCTCGTAGATCAGGCGAAGAAGATTACAAACCTGTTTCTTTATCGGGGCCAGCCCATCGTGACACTGCGAGGGCGCCCGCAGGTCTTTCCCACTCGCGAAGAAGTCGCCACCAACAACAGCCCGGAAACTTTTCCGATAGTGGTGTTGATCAACTCGCGGTCGGCTTCGGCTTCTGAGATCGTAGCCGGCGCGCTTCAAGATCACGACCGCGCAGTGATAGTCGGCGAGAACAGCTTTGGAAAGGGCTTGGTACAGGGCGTGTTTCCTCTATCGGACGGCTCTGGTCTCTGGCTTGTTACCGGTCATTTCTATACGCCGAGCGGACGCTTGATTCAGCGTGAGTATGCGAACCGATCTTTCTATGACTACTATCTGAAACGCGGCGACAAAGACGCGGTTCAGAGTACCGACGAGAAGCACACCGACACCGGGCGCGCCGTCTACGGAGGCGGGGGCATTCATCCGGATGCAGTCGTGAAGTTCCCTGCTCACGAGATTGAGCTTCAGCGCGCGTGGGTTGAGCCCCTCTTTCAGTTCACGCGCACGCTTGTAGCGGGGCAAGTTCCTGGATTCGTAGAATTCAAGATCGAGCGTGTATGTGATCATAAGCACCGCCTGGCGGCCAGCGACTATCCGGTTGGAGACAAAGTTCTGGTCGCGTTCAAGACCTTTTTGCGCGAACACAAGGAACTGAAAGCCGACGCCTCGCGAATCGAGAAGGATGCCGACTGGCTGAAGCGGAGAATTCGCTACGACGTGGCGACCGCCGCCTTTGGTGAAGAGAACGCTCGCGCCGCGCTCGCGGATGGCGACGTGCAGATACAACGCGCGATTGCCGAAGTTCCGAAAGCGAAAGTGCTGGCGGAAGACATTCGCAGGATGCGTGCGAGCGGCGGCACCCGCAGAAACTAAGTGCGAGAAGATGGAAAATGAAAAATGGAAAATGTAGAGACTTTCCATTAGAGAGACCACGTTCATCTCTTTCATTTTCCATTTTTCATTTTTTTTGAAATCCCAAATTTCAATACACCATCTTTCAATCCTCGATCTTCAATCCTCGATTTTCCATCCTCAATCCTCAGCGGCGCGCAAAGCCGCTCTGTGCTATACTCGCCGAACATAGAAGCTCCATTCTCAAATGGGGGACTGATTGAAAGAGAAACAGCACGAAAACACTGAGATGGTTCGCCAGTGGACGCGCGTAATCGTCCGTGTGATCTTCCTGCTGGCCGGCTTGATCATCGCGAGCTGGCTTGTTTATCAGATCCGAACTGTGCTCTTGCTTCTGGTTCTCTCGATTTTCTTCTGCTACTTGATTGCGCCGATCGTTCGTTTGATCGAGCAACCCGTCTACATCGGACGCTACGAGTTCAGACTGCCGAGGAGCCTGGCAATAATCTTTGTTTACGTGTTGATCGGGGCCGCCTTCTTCGCAGTGTTACAACTGGTCTGGCCGCCGCTGTCTCAACAAGTGACCCAGCTTGCCAAGGATCTGCCCGGCTATAGCAACTCGGCGCAGTCGAGCGTCAAGAAGATATTCAACGATGCCAATAGCTGGATGAAACACGTAAAGCTCCCTCCGCAATGGCAAGACGCAATCTTCACCCGTGTCAGCGATATGGCGAGCTCCGTCGCTGAGTGGCTGACGCAATCGCTCGCCGGAGCCTTAGGCTATCTGCAGTATCTGACATGGCTTGTGCTGCTCCCGGTGCTGTCTTTCTTTCTTTTTAAGGATGCGGCTTCCTTTGAGCATAACCTGTTAGCGCTATTGCCCAACGAACGTCTGCAGAAGCGCGCTCATTGGCTGCTGATGGATATCAGCGGAACGCTTGCCGCTTACATCCGCGCGCAGATCACCGCGTGTTTGGTAGTCGGCACGGTGATGATGATTGGGCTAACGCTGATCGGCGCCCCCTATCCGGTGGTGCTCGGAGCGATCGCCGGGTTGCTGGAATTTATTCCGCTCATCGGCCCGCTGCTTGCCGCGTGCGTTATCTTTCTTCTGACGCTCACCGTGTCATTCAAGACGGCGCTAATCGTCGCTTTGTTCCTTGTGATCCTTCGCATGCTTGAGGACTACGTGATCTACCCTCGAATAGTCGGACGCGGGATCAAGATGCACCCGATGGTGGTGATCATAGCAATTCTCGCGGGAGCCGAGATTGGCGGGCTGGTCGGCATCTTTCTGTCGATACCGGCAGTCGGTCTGGTCATGGTGTTCTATAACCACTATCTTGCATATCGAGGCATACAGAATCTCCATGTCGTGGTTTCAGAGGAGCAGGCCGACGCGCTAGTGGAAGCTGAGCTTTCTGTTGCCGGCTCCGAGTCGAGAGAAAAAGATCATTCCGCGATGTAAGCGGTCTTTCGAGGAATCGGTTTTCTCGGCGCATCCTCTGCGTCCTCGGCGTCCTCTGCGGTTTAACTTCTTCCGGGTTAGATTCACCGCAGAGGACGCCGAGGACGCAGAGAATAGCGCAGAGACATTCACTCCTTCAGCACGGTATACAAATGAGTGAGCACATAGCCATCGCGGCATCGAAGGGCGGGACCGGCAAGACTACCACGACCTGGAATCTCGGGTTTGGTCTTGCAATGGCGGGCGCGCGAGTGATGCTCGTCGATTGCGATCCGCAGGATAATCTCAGATTCATCGCCGGAGCCGATCACGCGCGAGGCACAGTCGCATCAGCCATCGAGCACGGCAGCTTTCACCCGAATCATATCCGCGAAAATATGTGGCTCTTGCCGAGGGGCGGTTGTGGCAGGTTACGCTTTCAGGCGAAGGTTTGGGGGATATTACTACGCCGCTCCGCCACGCGCTTGCAGCATGCCATGACGAATACGATTTCGTCTTGTTCGACTGTCCGCCTGAAGTCGGCCGCATGACTTCAGCCGGCTTGTCGCTATCGGATTACTTGTTGATACCTTGCGCGTGCACCTGGTTGGGCTTGCGCTCGATCGAGCAGATGATCGAGTTCATAGACACGCACACTCGCGACGCGCGAATCGATAGCGAACGCACCGGCATCGTTATGACTTTTTACACGACGCGCCGCTCGGGTCCGGAAGTAGTTCGCCACGAAGCGAAGAAACTTTTCCACGGACGCGTGCTCCGAACAGTAATTCGAGAGCGCACTGAGCTGGACTATTCTCAAGCAGACCACAAGTCAGTATTCGAGTACGCGCCCCGAAGCGACGGTGCTGAAAATTACACTGCGTTGGCGAAAGAACTATTGAGACGCTTGGTTGGTTGAATGAGCCGGTAGGTTGATATTGCTGATCACGACGTTAGAGGTGTGAGTGTCCGGAGCGATGGCGATGGTCTTGTTGAACCTTGACTAGATGCATGAAAACTCCAATCGGCTCGCTGAGAGCGATGTCTGGAGAGTTTCGTGCGGATCCGGATAGAAACCCAAAAACGCTTTTGGCCAGGTCCCTTCTGATGAAAAAGAACTGGGTTAATCAGAATGCAGCGGCCGATTTAATACGGAAGGATGTACACCCCCCGGGTTAATGCGGAAGCCGGATAATCACAAGTTAGGCCGCAAGAAGTTACCAGGAGGTGATGTCATCAATGAAACAAATTGTATTTCTAGTATTTGCCATCCTTATCATTGTCACTAATGCAACAGGACAGAAAACAAAGGATGTTTCTATCGCAGACAAGAAGAAGTTTTTGAAATTTCTACAGGCGCTCCCGACTGATGGAGAATTCTTCACCGATGATGCAGTTCTTAAAGCCCGACCCTACATTCATATTTTGTTCGCCCTCACAGAAGAGGACATTGCAGCGTTCGATATTTATCCTTTCGTTGCCTTGAGCCGAGGGTTCTGTGATGTCAAAGAAACCCGCGAATATGGACTTAGCCATTTTGATACGATTCGTCATCCTGTATTAAAACTGTTTTGGGCGGCAGTGCTGTTCGACCTGGAAGCTACTTCTGCAGAAATTATCAAGTATCTGAGAGATGCTTTAGATTCCAAAGAGCAGACGAAGTTACTATCACAGATGGTGGGACCTGAATACGAGGCATTTAGGAAACGCGTTTTGGCAAATCCGACAAATAGGAAATGAAAACAGATAAACTTGCGTCCTCAAGGAGGCGCCTAACAAACGCATTCAGCGGAGGCCGCGAAGCGAGTTTCTCATCGCTCCCGAAGTGCCGCTCGCGGCCCCACTGATGCGGAGCGTTAAGTGAAGAAATACCGAGTTGGAGTCTTAATATGTGGGAGAAGACTATTCAAAGACGAAGTGTTAGTTTCGGCCTGCGGTTCTGATCTATCCTCAACTCTTCATCGGAGACTGTTTGGCACCGCGCATCGCATTGTCTATCCTTTGTGCGACGCAGTGATACGGCGACCATGAGTTCCCGGGGAAGCTCTTCATCGTCGAAGGCATAGACGGGTCCGGCAAGTCTACACAGTTCACTTGCGCGGGGCGTCGGCGACACGCTCGCGGATGAATTGATCGGCCTCGGCTTCCACTAGCTCGCCCGAGACTGTGTACACACGACGCGCGAGCGGTCCGTTTGGAGCTGCTGGTTCGATGTCACGCGTGTCAATAATCACGTAGAAGGGCGTGCCCCACTTTCGCTTGTCGCCGGCCGCGTGCCGGTACTTGTAGTGCGAGGAATCCTTCCTTTGATCGCGTTTCCTGGTCTCAACCACGAAAGGGTAGTCAATACCAATGCGGCCAATGTGAATGCGCAGTTCGTCGGCGTCCGAGTATTCCGCGACCCCAACCACGCCAAGCCCGCGCTCGCGATACTTGGTCCATAAGCGTTCTACGATGTGGCCGTTCCGATTGCTGTTTGGGCACCATCCCGCGAGGTACTCGACGATCACAACGCTCTTGCCTTGCGCATAATCTCGAAGGTCAAACGGACCGCCTTCGACAGTCTGGTAAGTGAAGTCGTAGAAATCCAGCTTGCGCTCGATGATCGGGGCATAGTCCGGCTTGGCGTCGTCGGCCGCGACACTCGCCGGATGTTCTAACCGATTGGCCGCCCAATTGTTCGGACGGATGGGAGAAGCCGCGATCATAACAGCGGCCACGAGCAAGAGTATCAATCCGGGTTGTCGGGACATATGGTTTGGCCGAGCCTCGTTCTTTGTTTATACTTTTCCCGATGCAAATGTACGGCGACCATGAGTTCCCGGGCAAGCTCTTCATCGTCGAAGGCATAGACGGTTCCGGCAAATCTACACAGCTAAGCCTCCTTCAACAATGGCTCAAGCGCGAAGGCTACATGGTGTTCTTCAGCGAGTGGAATTCCTCGCCGCTGGTAAAACAGACGACCAGCCGAGGCAAGAGGAAGCAGATGCTGACGCCAACCACCTTCTCGCTTCTTCATGCAACCGATCTTGCGGATCGCATCGAGCGCCACATCATTCCTCCGCTTAAAGCCGGCGCAATCGTTCTGGCGGATCGCTACATCTACACTGCGTTCGCGCGTGACACCGCGCGCGGCGTCAGCCCCCACTGGGTGCGCGAGCTTTACAGGTTCGCCGTGAAGCCGACCATCGCTTTTTACTTTCGAGTGCCGCTCGACGTTTCGCTCAAGCGAATACTCGGCGCGCGCGCGGGTCTGAAATACTACGAGGCGGGAATGGACCTCGGCTTGAGCGACGATGTTGAGGAGAGCTTCGAGTTGTTTCAGGGAATGATCCGCGACAGGTACGAAGGAATGATCGACGAATTCGGACTGCGCGTGATAGATGCCACGCGCTCGATTGAAGAGCAGCAGAACGAGGTGCGCGCGATCGTCGAGCGCGAGCTTGGGGACGTTCCCAAGCATCCGCTTCCACATTTCGCCTTCCCCGAATACTTACTCAATGGATAATCGACGGAACAACCACGCGTTCGAATTCTACGGCGAGGGCTTGCCCGAAGTTGACCTGTCGGAGCTGCGCGGCAGACTGATCGTGATCGAAGGGCCGGATGGAGTGGGCCGCTCGACTCAGGTATCGCTGCTCAAACCCTGGCTCGAATCAAGTGGCCACGCGGTGCTCGACACGGGAATGACCAGGTCGGCGCTTGCGGGGAAGGGAATCAAACAAGCCAAGTCAG
>JADGNW010000421.1 GCA_017883315.1 Blastocatellia bacterium
AGATCAAACATCTCTGGCGGAAGCGCGGTCGACACCGAGTCTAGAGGCAGGCCAAAGGTACCGGTGAATTGAAAAATGCTTCCCGGTGTGCCGTACTTCGAAGGAAGATTGACCGGGCTTTCTACCCAAATCTCTCCGCCCATCATCTGAACCAACTGAGAAGATATAGTCAGCCCCAATCCCGTGCCGCCATACTTTCGCGTTGTAGAACCATCAGCCTGAGTGAACGACTCGAAGATCAACGTCTGCTTCTCGAGTGGAATCCCGATGCCGGTATCCCTCACGCCGAAATGCAGGACGACTTCTTCGCTCGTCTGCGCTTCTGCTTCCACTCGGACAATTACTTCGCCGCGCGCGGTAAACTTTATGGCGTTGCCGACCAGGTTGACGAGTACCTGCCGCAGTCGCCCGACATCGCCGACGACTCTTTCCGGCACGCCGGGGCGCAGGTAGTAAGCCAGCTCGAGGCCTTTCTGATCAGCGCGCACTGCAAGCGCTTTCATCACTTCGTCGACGGCGTCCTGCAAATTGAATTCAGCCGGATCCAGCTCGAGCCTTCCGGCTTCGACCTTCGAGAAGTCGAGCACGTCGTTGATGACTCCCAATAGCGAATCTGCCGACAGCTTTACCATCTTGAGGTACTCGCGCTGCTCGGTGGTGAGCTCAGTGTCGAGAGCCAGTTCGGTCATGCCGATGATGCCGTTCATCGGAGTTCGTATCTCGTGGCTCATGTTGGCGAGGAACTCGCTCTTTGCGCGGTTCGAAGCTTCGGCTGCTTCCTTTGCCTTCTTCAAGTCCTCAATAGACCGCTTTCGCTCGGTGATATCCTGAGAGACACCGATGAAACCGGTGTACTGGCCGTTCTCGTCCGGAATAGCAGTACAAGAGAGGTATATAGGGAATTCGGTTCCATCCTTGCGCCGGCTGAGCATTTCACCTTCCCAGTCACCAGCGTTCGCTGAGCTTACTATTTCATTGGCGAACTCCGGTGAGTAGCCTGTCGAGTGAAACATAGATACATGCTTGCCGATCAACTCGTCAGGCTCGTAACCATACACCTCCACAGCGGCGGCGTTGACAAAGATGATGTTCCCGTCCGGGTCGGCGACGACCACGGCCTCCTGTATGCTTCGAATTGCCTGAGCCAGCATCGTGACTTCTTTTTCACTCTGCTTGCGCTGGGTTATGTCACGGGCAAAATCGAGGACGTAGTGCTTGTCTCCTAGCGTTAGGACACTCTGGTTCACCTCAACCGGGAATGTGAATCCGTCCTTGCTGCGCCGCAACAGCTCGATAGTTACCTTGTTGCCCTTAAGAACACGGTCAATATCCTCGCGCACACGGCTGGCCTGCAAAGACGTTCGCAGGTCCGCGACATTAAAATTCAAGAGCTCCTCGATGGTATATCCGGTCATCTCGGCAGCCGCGAGATTAGCGGCGATTATGCGCCCAACCCTGTCGCCCTCTGTATCGAGAATCATGATGGAGTCACTAGCCGCATTGAAGAGGGTCTTGTAGCGCGATTCGCTTTCGCGCAGCGCGCGCTCTGCCAGCTTTCGTTCAGTGATGTCCTGCGCCACGCCGATGAGCGCAATCGTCCGTCCGTCTTCGTCCAGAATCGGCGAGGCCGACAGTTGAACTGGAAACTCCGTTCCGTCCTTCCGTCTATTGATCAGCTCGCCTTCCCAGCGTTGGGTCACAATACCTTGAGGCGTGGGCATGACGCTGCTATATGGATCATCAGGAGGGCGAACGATCTGCCGTATGTTCTTGCCAATTAGCTCGTCACGCTCGTAGCCGTATGTTTGAAGAAACGCTTCGTTAACAAAGAGAATGGTGTCGTCGATATCGGTGATCGAGATAGTGTCGTAGATGCTGCGAACTGCGTGCGCAAGCATCGTGACTTCTCTTTCCATCTTCCTGCGCTGGGTGATGTCGCGAACGATGCTGATGCAGCAGGGCCGTCCCTGATATTCGATCTCGTCGGTAAGGATTTCTACGTCGAGTCGATTCCCGTCCTTTGTGATATGGGTGTAGGTGTTTGGGTGGTCCGGGTTTCTTACACCGATGTAGAGCTCCACCTTTGGAAGATCCTCGGGCGGGTGAAGATCAAACACCGACATTGTTCGGAGTTCTTCCACCGAATAACCGTAGTTACGGCGCACGGCTTCGTTGCAGTCCAAAAAACGCCTGGTTGTTTTGTCGAAGATGACAACGGGATCAGCGATGTGGTTGAACAACGTGCGATATTTGAGCTCGCTGTCTTGCAACTCCTTTGTCGCCCGCTTGCGCTCAGTGATGTCCTGAGTCACTCCGACCAAGGCGATTGTCCGACCGGTCTCGTCGAAAATCGGAGAAGTAGACAGGTGTACCGGGAATACGGTGCCGTCCTTCCTTCGATTGAGTAGCTCGCCCTCCCAGCGCCCTATGAGGTTGGGTGGAGGGATCGCTGCCGTGTCGTACGCTGAGTTGGCCGGAAGACGAACGAGCTCGAAAATGTTCTTACCGACGACCTCATGGCGCTCGTATCCGTAAGTCTCCAGAAACGCGTCGTTAACGAAGAGCAAGATATCCTTAGCGTCGGTAATACACACCGCCTCTTGTATGCTGCGAATCGCATGCGCAAGCATCGTGACTTCTTTTTCCATCTGCTTGCGCTGGGTTATGTCACGGGCAAAGCTCAAAATGTAGCGCTTGCCTCCAAGCATAAGCGGGCCGGCGTTAACTTCGATGGGAAACGTCGTGCCGTCTTTTCGACGCCGGAGAAGCTCGAGAGTAAGGTGTTCGCCCTGGACTATCCGTGGGAACTCTCGCGACGTTATCTCTGCTTGCTCCGGCATCTGCAAGTCCGCGACCTTGAGATTCATCAACTCCTCTACGGTATAACCGGTGTGCTGGGCGGCAGCGGCGTTGGCCGTCAGTATGCGGCCCGGGCGTCCGTCTTCCGTGTCGAGGATCATGATCGCGTCAGTAGCCGACTCGAAGAGGGTCTTATAACGCTCCTGGCTTTCACGCAGCGCCTGCTCCGCCTGCTGCCGTTCCGTCACGTCTCGAATGGTGCCGCGGAATCCGGCTATCTCGCCGGTCGATTCTCGCCTGAGTGAAACTGAAACCTCCAGGAACCTCGTTACGCCTTCCAAGTTTTTAATCTGATACTGCAACCCTTCAATCGGCTCCCCGCTGCTAAAGACCCGATTGAAGGCCTCAAATATAGTCCTGGCTGTTTCGGGATCGGTGTACTCCCGGTGGTTGAGCCCCTTCAGTGTGTCTGCTGGGGTCCCAACGATTCTGCACAGTGAATCATTAAAGAACGTGAGGTGGCCCCTTAAGTCGACCTCATAGTAACCCTCTTGAATGCTCTCCAGTATTGTCCGATATTTTTCCTCGCTTTCTCGGAGCGCGGCATCCGAGCGTTTGCGCTCGGTTACGTCGCGGGAGTTGATGATCACCTCTACTGCCCCTGACTCGTCCCTTACGACCTGGCCTATGACCTCGAGAGTTCGCCACGAACCGTCCGCGTGTTTGAAGCGTAGCTCGAACGGTTCCGCAGCGCGGTCTTCGCCGGCAGCCGCGGTAAGCATGGCGACCGCAGTTTTGCGATCATCGGGATGAGTGAAATCGAGCGCGCTTGCTCCCATCAAGGCTTGTGGCTTTAGGCCGAGCACGCGCTCAACGGAAGGACTCTCGTACAGAATCGTTCCCTTGGCATCTATGATGGTTATGATGTCCGAGGCGTTTTCGATCAGCGATCGGAAATGTTCTTCGCTCCGCCGCAGCAGCTCAACCGCTTGCTTGCGCTCGGCAATCTCGTCCTGGAGTTCCTTTGTGCGCTCTTCGACTCTTCGCTCCAATTCGTCGCGCGCGGTCTGAAGCCTGGAGTCCCGCTCCTGGATCTGACCGAGCATCTCGTTGAACGCATCGATCAGTTGGCCCATTTCATCGTTCCCGTGCTTGACGGCGCGAGTTGTGTAGTCCTTATCGACTGACACGGCCCTCGCAGTCTTCGCCAGGTGTGAGATCGGGTCGGAGATGAGGCTTTGAAGTTTCGACGACAAGAGAAGAGCCACCAGCAAAGAGCCAAAAAGGACTGCGGCCATGACGCCAGCATACCGATTGAGACGAGAGCGGAACGCATCGAGGTTCGATATCAAGTAAACGGTTCCGACGGTTTCACCATCCAGGGCTATCGTCTCGGAAGCGATCAGGTATCCGTCCGTGAAAGCGACTTGAGATTGCTGTTGCACGGTGAGTGCGAAGTCGCCACTTTCGCCAGCGCGAACATATTCAGCGAAAAGGTCCGAATCGCTTGCATAGATGCGGGCTCGGATGATGTTCTGTTTTGCGGTGAGTGCCGACAAAACTTCTTTGGCGGCGCCACGGTCGTCGAAGGCGAGCGCCGCGGTACTGTTCGTTCCGATAACCTTCGCAAGGGTGGACAGATCGCTGGCCATCGATTGGCGGAAGACGATCAGGTCGTAGGCGACGAAGGCCGCGCTGGCCACGAGCAGCGCGACGCTGGTGGTCATAAGAATGACCAACTTGAGCTTGCGGCTGATAGATTGATCTCTAAACGGATGCATAACAAATCCTGCGAAACTAGTTCCTAGCCGGGTGAGCAAGACTGAGCAGTTTTGCGCTGATTTTCAGTCCGGCCCGCTCGGCTGCCGGTTTGTTTATTTCAAAGTGCACCGTGTTGTCGACGAACACGAAGTTGATGATCCCACCTGTCTGGATGAAGCGGTCAGCCTCTCCGACTGTCAAGACTCCAGGGCCGACAGCCGCCAGGGTCTGCCGAAGGCTGTTTCGTTCCGATGAGCTGATGAAGAGTATGTGGCAGTACTCGAGCGCGCGAAGCTTGGGGAACCGCTTGATCACCAGTCGCCTTCCGTTCGAGGTCTTACCATCGATCGTGCGCTCTATCTCAGAGCCGAACGGATCGTCGCCAAGGATGCCGATGATGATCGGCGTACTCGGATCGCCGTTGACGTTCGCCGGCCACTCTACAAACTTGCTGAAGTTGTAAAGATAGGTCGCCTTTACTTGATATTCAGTCGGCGTCTGCGCCTGTGCGCCACCTGTCACTGCGATGACGATGATCGCGGCTAGAAACCGGAGCGCTGTCTTGGTCCTTTGACTCACCTGCGATTGCGACCTTTCTTTGCTAGGACTGATGTCGTCAAACAAAATGAGCGGCGCGAGCGCTAGAATCGCCACGTAACTTTTCCGTAAACACTTCGCTCAACCTGTGTACTGTACGCGCCGAACCCAAACAGCGGCCCGCCAAACTCAGCATGTCTTCCATCGAACAAGTTCTGCCCGACTGCGCTGAACTCCAGAGACTCAGTCGGGTGCCAGCCAACGCGAAGATCAACTCGGAGGTAACGGGGAACGGACGTTACCGGCAGCTTACCGACATAGTAGGCTGTTGCGTCGCACTCGATATTATTGCGCAGATTCAGCAAAGATCGAACGAAGAACTGATTCTTCGGGCTGTCGACTGATAGAGCAGTGGCGATGGGCCCACCAATTGCGAAACTCTGACTTAAGCTAAGCCAGGTGTATCCAGCGGCCAGTTTCCATTGCTTGATCACCGACCAATCCGCCGCAACCTCAACGCCATGTGTGTTCACCTTCGGGCCGTTTGCAATCTGAAGCGGAATCACGACGTGCGCCGGGGGTGGGTCGCTTTCTGCAAATGGATTACCGGTCGTCACCACATCGTTACCCTGATACAGGTTGCGAAACGCCGCGATCCTGAGGAACAGTTTGTCAGTTGCTCGAAGCCGGTACCCCGCCTCGTACGCGTTCAACTGCTCAGACTTGAAGGCTCGGTCACCAAGCAACGAAACATAGTAGAGTGTTCCGTCTGGCGACGGGGTCACTGCGATATTCACGCGCACGCCTTCCTCGGCGCGGGACGGTGTGCGATCGGCATGGCTAAAGGCGCCCCATATCGCGTGTCTGTGACTGGGCGTCCAGACCATTCGAACCGTGGGCTGGGGTTCGACGCCGTTGTACTCGTTATGCTCGAGCTTCAAGCCTAAGGTCAGCCGAAGTGTGTCTCGTACGACGCTGATCTCGTCTTGAACGAACCCGCCAAACAAACTCGTTGTGTGCTTCGCCGGGGTTACCGATGCAGAAAAGCTGTTCACTATGGCGTCGCGCGAGGAGCGCGCGTCGAGTCCCCAAACAATCGCTTGCCGGCTCCCAAGCGCAAAGCTGTGCTGAAAGTCTAAATCGAACGTATCTCGGGTCTCGCCGATCAGGTTCATGTCTCGCGTCGTGCGATCGTAGTAGAACTGCAGATTCATCGCGGACGTAGCGGAGAAGGCCCGGGTCCAGCGAGCGAGCACGTTTCCGCCTCTGACTGGGAAGTCTTCCTCAAACTCTTGCGCGAACGGCGGTGCCGGCAGGCTGCGAGATAATCGCTGGCCTACCGCTCCATCGTAGATATCTCCTTGAACAGTAATCAAGTCTCTCTTTGAGAGATCCCAGTCCAGCCGGAACCCTCCTCTCACGGTTTGCCACTGGTCGGCTGCGTTCTTGCCCGACTCATCGAGAGAGCTGGCGCGATTGAAGTACTTGGCGTAGACGCGGTAATGTGCGCTGCTCCCGATGGTCCCTCCGTACCGGATGGCGCCAAACCCGTACTCTTCGCTTCCGGTCCCAAGCGTGACCAAGCCGCCCTGGGTGTCGCGCGCCTTCTTGGTGATTATGTTGATAACGCCATTAACAGCGTTCGAACCCCACAATGATGCGCCCGGACCGCGGATGACTTCGATACGTTCGATGTCCTCGAGCATCAGGTCCTGAACATCCCAGAAGACGCCGGCGAACAGCGGCGTGTAAACGGCGCGGCCATCTATCAACACAAGCAGCTTGTTGGAAAACTCGCCGCTGAATCCTCTCGACCCGATCGCCCATTTGTTCGCGTTGATCTTAGCCACGTGCAGTCCGGGGACCATCCGAAGCAATTCGGGGATGCAGGTCGCTCCCGAGCGCCGGATATCTTCTTGGGTGATGACGTGGACGGCAGCAGGCGCTTCAAAGAGCTTTTGCTCGTGCTTGGATACCGACGTGACCTCGACGTTCATCAACTCATCAAGGCTAAGGTCCGTCAGGTCGACGACTGGCTTCTGGTTGGCCTTCTGTTGCGCGCTGGCCACCCCAGTTCCGGCAAGAACGATCAATAACAGCAACGCAGCGAATCTACAAGCTACGATCAATTTGCGAACGGTCAGTTCAAAACGAGCAGAAGCAATACGACGGACGGTTTGCCGTGTAGCGGCAACCGTGGCACGCGGAGCTGAACAGTAAGAGAGTGAGTTGTCGCGTCGCATTCGATGAACCCGCTAACGGAACCCTCGATTGGGGAAGGCTTGCGCCCTTATCCCTGCGATTAGGGGCAACAGATGTGCCGTCCAGTCTTTCGGGTTGCGAGCCGAGCAAGGCTCGCGAGCACGTCAGTTAACTCGCGACGCATCTGTTGGGGACGCGAAGATCGCCCGGTTGTTGGCGAGGCGGGACGCTACAGAATCGAGTCAAAGGTGAGGACTATCGGAACTCGACTGTAGAATCAAACTAGAGGCGCTTGTGTCTGCCTGGCATTCCCGCGATACGCTCGATGTCATCGTCCGATATCGAGTAACAACAAGTGGGGGCCGGCCTCCCCGTTTGCGATTCTCACCGTCACTGAATAAGCAGGAGCACGTCGAGAATCATTAACTGTCACGATCAGGACCTTGCGCGAGGCTACCGGCTGTTGCCGAATCCATAGGTGAGCTTGAGTCGCCAGCTCCGGCCGTCTTGTTGTATGGACTGCTGCAGATGTTCTTCCGCTCCTGGATCGGCGTTGTATGTGTTGAACAGATTGTAGGCGCCGACTGAAATATCGAAACGCTTCAAGACTTTTTGACTAAGCAACGTGAGATTAGCCAGGAAGGAGCCGTCCAGGTTCGTCCCGGCGAGTGTTCTCCTTTGACTTGTGTACATGCCCTCGAACCCGGCGAAGAGTCTCTTCCCAGCCAGAGGCGCGATCAGGTTCATTTTCATCAGGTGGGTCGGCGAGTTGGAGAGTATGTCACCCGTTTGCTCGCTCTTAGACTTCTGCAGCGTATACGCCACGCGACCCTCGAATCCGCTGGACCATTTTCCTTCGACCTCAAGCTCGAGACCCTTACCCTGAACAGCTCCTAGATTCGCATACTGGATTTCACCGTTGGAATCCACCTGTTGGTTAATGAGGTCCCGAATTCGGTTGAGATAGCCGGAGGCCGACAGCCGGAAGTGCCTGCCGATGTATTGCTCCAGGACCACCTCGGTAGTCTTAATCGTCTCCGGCCTCAACGACGGGCCGGTACTATTGGCGATGTTGTAGTACGACTCGAAGTAGTTTGGCGGACGGAATGCCTGGCCGTATAGCAGCTTCAGTGACGTTGCCTCGTGCGGTCTATAGATAAGCGCAAATCGCGGGTTGATAGTGCCGCCAAATGCGTCGTAGTGGTCGTACCGCACGCCCGCATCGATAATAATGTCTTTCCGGACCGCGAATTCGTCCTGAGCATAAAGCGCCCACACCTTCGACTGACGCCGGTCATCGAGGTATTGGTAAAACGGAACGACGTCATAGTTTCGCTGATCCTGTTGCAAGTTGTCGCGGTAGTCCACTCCCAGCGTGAGTCGATGCTTTTCCAGCAACCTCTTCGAGGCGTTCAACTCGGTCCCCCACCACGCGGAGCGAGTGACATCCTTGTTCTCCACGAACGGTGGTTTACCTTCCCCGGCATTGTCGTAAACATAGTTCCCATCGTAATTGTAGCGGTCATATGAAAGCCTGCCTGTAACATCCCACTTGTTTTGGAACGTGTGCGCGTATTGCAGCTCAATGAATCCCTGCGCATCGGTGGTTTGAGTCCTGGGATCGTTGAATACTGTGCCGTATGCCGCAGTGGGTATCCCCTTTTCTCTGGAGCCGTAGACGGTCTGGAATCGGAAGTCGCGAAACGAAAGATTGCCAAGCAGGCTGTGGTATTGGTCGTGGTCCGAGTCGACCGCGAATCCATTGTTGGTTGATGGGTCAGCGAACTCAGTGTAGAAGAGCCGATGCTGGCCAGCGCTGTCATAAAACGAAGCGGATAGCAGCATGTCCAAGCCGTTCTTAAAACTCTCGCCGTAGCTAACGCGGCCCTTGTAAGTGCCGAAGCTGGCCGCTTCAAAAGAAACGACCGGCCCTTTGAGATCGTGGCCGCGCTTGGTCACCACGTTGATCACGCCGAAGAAGGCGCTGCCGCCATACAACGATGAACTCGGACCCCGAATCACTTCCACTCGCTCAATCAGGTCAACGTCGATCGGAAACTCGGTCCCAATTGAGGCGCTATCATAGACGTTGTCATTTAGCCGATGACCATCTACCAACAGTAGCAACCTGGTGTTGTAATCTCCCGGGCGACCGAAACCACGGACCCCGATGTAGCTATAATTGCGATCATAGGTGACATACATTCCGCGCACGCTCCGCAAGATATCGGCCAGCGTTCGGTACCCATACTTTTGGATCTCATCGGCGGTCACGATGCTGATCGAAGCCGGCGCGTCGGCGATTTTTTGCCAATGCTTCGATGCGCTGTAGATCTCGACCTTCATCAACTCCTCAAGACTCAGACGAGTGAGGTCCTGCGGTTGCGCGGGCGGTCCCTGGTCGGCGGGTTTTTGTTGAGCGGTAGCATTGCTCGAACAGAACAGACCGATTGTCAGAAGGAGCGTCAGAGCGCCAATCATCGTTCGCACGTTTTGGGCAAACGCAATTGAAACTAATCGAGCCACATCCCGCTCAGTGGCGGTATCCCACCGTTGCACGTGATCGGGTGAAGAATTCTCGAGCAACCACTTATATGCCATTTCGCAGGCCTCCCTCGCTGTGCCTCACCCTTTCTGGAGAACGCACATTATCCATTCGTTCGGCTATCAGCGCAACCGATGTGCCGTCCAGTCGTTCGGGTTGCGAGCCGAGCAAGGCTTGCGAGCACGGCAGTTAAGTCGCCTCGATGTGAATCGGAGGTGATGAGATCACCGCAGTCGGTGGGGATGCTTGCTACAGACTCGCGTTGTTAGCGGGGAATAAGGGGAGGATTCTGTCTAGCGTTGGACCGAGAGATAAACCTTTGCGCGTCAAAAGGGATTCCTGTTGAAAGGAGTGGCGCACCCACCAATCTTCTGCGCGGCGGCGAGGGTTGTCATTTTAACCAAAGTGAAGGATCAATTCTTGATGCGAGGTCTAATCAGAGATACGAACGATCCGAAGTTGAACCGGGGCATTTACTATATTCAGCTCGTCCCTCAGCTCTTGATATGCTGTGAATTGATCTTCATCAAACGCCCACAACAGCCGCCAATCGGTTGTTCGTTGCGGGTCATTTACTTCTAACCGCCAGAGGTTATCACTCGTCGATTCTTCCATACTCGCAACCTGATTTCGCACTATGGTACCTATTGGGCGGGCAGAAGTCTGTTCAATATTAGACGAGTTTTAGAATAATGAGATCGGTTAACATCTTTCTTGTGCCTTCACGGTGTCATCGTGATATCGAGTACACAATAAAGGGGGGGGCCGGCCCCCCCCCGTTTGCGATTCTCACCGTTACTGAAAAGCAGGAGCCTGTCGAGTAAGCTACTTCACTACATCGCCATATGCGAGCTTGGATCGCTCCAATCGGATTGCCCTGTTGATCCACCGAGCGCACGCACCTGCACAGTGTAGTTTGTGCCAGGCTTCAGCCCGCCGAACGTGATGTGCTGCGAATCTCCCGTGAACACGCTCGGAAACCAATCGCCGGTCGGTCCTTTAGCGCGGCCCTCGTACATGCTCGTGTTTTTCACTGGAATGACACTGGCCACAAGTTACCCTCTGGCGCCGTTTTTGATTACCAAACTTTGATGCTGGTCAAGCGGAGTTTGGGTCCGATTCGTGCTCGCGGCCTGAAACCCTGAGCCGAGTCAACAAGGCCATATCGTTATTGCAATTGATCTGCACATAGCTGACCAGTTGCCGGAGCAGACCAAGCAAGGCTTGCCGGGAATTGCTCTTGGCAGCGGTGTCCGCAGGCCCTCCCGATTGAGCGGCGGCGATCTTGGCGGTGAAATCGTTTCTGGCCGTTTGCAGCGCCGGAACAGCTACCGCCGCCATAGTAATAGTTGAGGCGGCGCGCTCTCTTGTGACGTGTGTCCCTTATGATTTACCGACGACAAGGACCACAAATGAGTCCGGCTTGATGCTGCGTTGCGGGCGCGTGGCGGGCGGCGTGGGTGGGGTCTCCACGTATTCGGCGGCCGAAAGAAAGATCTTCCTGGTCTTGGGATCAAACGCCATTGTTTTGGCGCTCGGCTGTGTTGTGACCGCGCCGGCGTCTTCGTAGACGTCGGCCGACTTTTCATGATAGATGCTCAAAACTCCTTCGCCGCAAGAAAAGAAAATCAGCTTGGCTTGCGGATCAAAGCCGGCGAAGTCCACGCCCTTACCGATAGGAAAGCTGTTGATAACCTTTCCCGTGGCCGCATCCATGACAACCATCTTTGGCTCATTGCGGCAGCCGATGAAGAGCCGGTTCGACTTCGCGTCGTATGCAAGTCCGGTAGGAGTCTTGGCTACGCCGATGGGAAAGCGCTTCGTGACCTGGAGCGACTTCGGATCGAACACCACCACTTCAGAAGTGTTCTCGCTGTTTACGTAGATCATGCCGTCAGCGCCAATCACTGCCTGTTCGCCGTCGCCTTCTGCTTTCACCGTGCCAACTACCTCGCCAGTCTTGGCATCGATGGCAGAAATATCGTGCGAGCCATGATTGTTGGTGAAGACACGTTTCGTTGCCGGATCGTAGTAGATCCCGTCCGGCCCCTTACCAACATCGATCTTGTTGATGAGCTTCAGTGTGGCGGGATCAAACATTGAGACTTTATTCTCGCGGCCATTACTCGTGAATCCATGTTTGAATTCCGTTGCGATGGCTATCCCATGGACTCCGGGAGTATCAGGAATCGTGCCCACGAATTTGCCGCTGTCGGCATCCACGACGTCCACCTGCGTACCGTGGGAGAGATACAGGCGACGAGCCGCGCTGTCAATCGTGATGTAATCAAACCCGCCGTTGCCGGGAACCGCGTAACGAGTTTGGACCTTATACCCGCTGCCGCCTTGGAATGACAGCACCATAAATGAGAATAGGACCAGTGCGCTCTTTAGGGTTATCATTGTGTTCTTCCTTTCGAAATAGTATCAGTTCTCAGTTCTATTCCGGGTGCGCTAGTAGCTACGCAGAGCTTCCTAGTTAGATTCATAGTTGTGTTCCTTCCGCAGACTATCTCTCTCGCCTCGATTCCGTTTTGGAGTTCTCG
>JADGNW010000422.1 GCA_017883315.1 Blastocatellia bacterium
ACGTCTCCGACTGCATCCCTGGTCAGATTGCGGATGCGAACAAGAGGTGTGTTGCCAATCAATTCAGTCACATCATTTGCGATTTTCATACTTGGGTGCCTCTAACAAGTCTGTCGGCGCTATTATGTGATTGATACTATCTACCTAATGTACCTTTCACAATGCTCGGAGATTGGTTAATCGAAGATGTCCGGGCCTTTCGCAGGCGGAAGTCGCCGCGCGCGTCGGTACAACTCAGTCGCCGATCGCCCGACTTGAGTCGTCCGCAACAAAGCATTCTCCATCGATCGCCACGCGTCGGCTATATGCCAGGGCTTTGGGATACAAACTCGAAATCCGGCTTGTGAAGGAAGAACGACCTTCAAGATGATGGGCGACGCGGCTCACGCCTGCACCGCTCCCACCCAATCTGGTTCGTAGCGATATTCGCCGAACCTTCTTGTGTACACCGAATTGCTTACCTAGAATCTCGGTGCGTTCATTTGAACCAGTCGAGTCCCCGAGGATCGTCACCTTTGCTCAAGCTCACAACTCCGATTTACGAACTGCATCTGCACGAAATTCCGCGCGTCGCGATGAAGACCGCGCTGAAACTCGCCGAGGGCGTTGCCGCGTCGATGTCTGTCGCCAATGCGCAGCGAGTGACGATCGACGATCTGATCCACTACCTGCCGATGCGCTATGAGGATCGCTCGAACCTGGCGCGCATTCGCGAGCTGCAAAATGGGATGTGGGCGACCATCGAGGTCGAAGTGCGAATCGCCGGGACGTACGCGGTGAAAGGCGGGAAGCTTCGCATATTTGAGATCTCCGGGACCGACGGCACAGGACAAGTGCGGGCCTTTTGGTGGAATCAGGCTTACCTTCAAAACTCGTTCAAGCAGGGTCGCCGCGTGTTGCTCTACGGTCAGTGGAAACGCAGCCGCCGAGGCTTCTTCGAGGTTGAGAATCCCGACTACGAGTTCGCCGCGGATGATGATGACGCCGACCCAATTCACACCGGCAGACGAGTGCCGATATATCGAAAGCTCGGCGAGATTCGGTCTAAACAGCTTCGTTCGATCATGCATCACGTGGTCGCGCGTCTCAACTCTTCTGAGATCGAAGAGGTGCTTCCTGAAGAGGTGTTGACTCGCGGCAAGCTCATCGCCAGGGCGGCGGCGTTGCGCAACGTTCACTTTCCGGCAGATGATGCGCCTCTCGATTTGTACAACAGATTCGCGTCCCCCGCGCATCAGCGATTGATCTTCGAAGAGTTCTTCTGGCTGTCGCTCGCAATGGGCTTGCGCCGGCAAGGGCGCGAGCAATCGCCGAAAGGCACAGTCATCGAAGTCAACGACCGGGTGCGCAACGCTGTTCGCGCGGTGCTGCCTTTCAAACCGACCGGTGCACAAAAGCGCGTGCTTGCGGAAATCGTGAAAGACATGACCAGCTCGAAGCCGATGAACCGGTTGCTTCAAGGCGACGTTGGAAGCGGAAAGACGATCGTCGCGGTTCAGGCGGCGATCGTCGCGGTCGAGAACGGCTATCAAGCGGCGATCATGGTTCCGACCGAGATCCTCGCCGAACAACACTCGACTAACGTGAAACGAATGCTGGCGAAGACGCCTTATCGCGTCGAGCTTCTGACCGGATCGCTGACCGCCGCGCGCAAGCGACAGATTCACTCCGACATCGAAAGCGGCGAGGTGGATCTGGTGATCGGCACTCACGCATTGATTCAAGAGGCAGTCAAATTTCAGAAGCTCGGTTTTGTAGTTGTCGACGAGCAACATCGCTTCGGCGTGCTACAACGCGCGGAGCTGATCAAGCGCGGTTACAACCCTGACGTGTTGGTGATGACCGCTACGCCGATTCCGCGCTCGCTTGTGATGAGTGTTTATGGCGATCTGGATCTGTCGGTCATCGACGAGATGCCGCCGGGTAGGAAACCCATAATAACCCGAGTGCGCGGAGAAGATTCCCGGCGCAAGATGTATCAGTTTCTCGACCAGAAGATTCGCGGGGGCGGCCAGGTCTACATCGTCTACCCGCTGGTCGAAGAGTCGGAGAAGCTTGATCTGCTCAACGCGACTCAAATGGCCGAGCACTTGCAGACTTCGGTGTTTCCCAACTTTCGAGTCGGGCTGATTCACGGACGGATGAAGCAGGAAGAAAAAGACGCGGTGATGGACGAATTCCGCAAAGGGGCTACTCACATTCTGGTGTCAACCACGGTGATCGAAGTCGGAGTCGATGTGCCGAACGCAAGCATCATGATAGTCGAGCACGCCGAGCGATTCGGCCTCTCGCAACTGCATCAGCTTCGAGGTCGAGTCGGGCGCGGAGATGAGCAGTCCTATTGCATCCTGCTAGCCGGCGACAAGCGAAGCACGGAAGCGCGCGAGCGATTGGCGATAATGGAAGAAACAAACGACGGCTTCAAAGTCGCCGAGAAGGATCTGGAGATACGCGGCCCGGGCGAGGTGATGGGCACACGACAATCGGGAGTGCCTGCTTTTCGAATCGGGAATGTCGTGCGGGATTATGCGATCCTTGAAACCGCAAAACGTGAGGCGGATCACATGCTGACGGCGCGCCGCAACTCGCGGGAGACGGCGCGGCTTGTTGAGATCGTTCGCGAACAACCGAAGTACGGTCTGGCGACGGTTGGCTAAACCCGCCGGCACTTTCGTCAAAACAATGAGGCTGGCAAGTCGTGACCTGCCAGCCTCGTCGAACACTCACTTTCAATTGTCTTTCAAGCGGCTATACGTCTCTCGTCGCTTGCCTTCATCGCTTGAACAGCGTCCATTGCTGCCGCGCTCCTCGCCGCTTCGGAGTCGTCACGATAAAAGTCAAGCTTCTCAGCATTCTCGGTGATGTCCACAACAACCATGTCGCCGAGCCGCACTTGTCCGGTTGCCGACAGGCTTGCAAGCGGGTTGACCAGGAAGCGCTCGATCGCGCGCTTCAAGTGACGCGCGCCGTAACGATACTCGATACCTTCGCTCAGCAGGAACTCTCGCGCTTCGTTCGTAAGTGAAAACGAAAATCGCTCACCGGCGCTTTCGTCCACTCGCCGCTGGATACCAGTCAGTTCCAGATCGAGTATCTCGCAAAGCTGCTGATGCTTGAGGCTGCGAAAGACCACGACCTTGTCTATTCGGTTCATGAACTCGGGCGAGAATTTTCTCCTCGCGGCTTCCGACGCGGTGCGATAGATCTTTTGATCAAGATCATCATCAGGCATCTTTCCGCCTCTCGCCGGAGCGAATCCGATCGAGCCGGTGATCAGCTCGCTCATCTCTTTCGCGCCCAGGTTCGACGTCATGAAAATCATCGCCTGCGAGAAGTCGACCTTGCGATTGTCGCCCAAGGTCAGCGTCGCTTTGTCGAGCACGCCCAGCAGCAACTGCCAGAGCGAGTCTGATGCTTTTTCGATTTCGTCGAACAGCACCAGCGTAAACGGATCGCGCTCAGTGCGATACTTCTCAAGATTCTCCTGGGTTAAGAGCGGTGTGGTTTCGCGATGACCCAGGTAGCCGGGCGGAGAGCCGATCAGCTTGGCGATCTCGTGCGAGTGTTGAAACTCGGCGCAGTCGATCTTGACAACGGCGTTGCGGTCACCAAACAGGATCTCGGCAGCAGCCTCGACTAAGTGAGTCTTGCCCGATCCAGTCGGTCCGAGGAAAAGCATTGTGCCCAGCGGTCGAGCCGAATTAGTCATCCCCGCCTGGAAGACCTGATACAGTGAACTGATGGCGCGAACGGCTCGATCCTGGCCGATCACTCGGGCTCGAAGTCCTGCCTCGAACCGCTCGGCTATCGAGCTCTTCGTCGTAGGATCAAGGGCCACCAACTTTCTCTTTCGACCATTGCTGACCATTTCAATCTCTCTTTCTGCGCCCGCCTCTCACTCTCTCCGTTTCTCAGCCTCTTCTTAACTTCTTCCTAACTTAAAAGGGGTTGGTCATCATTTGATTGCCAACCTTATTTCCACTCTCGCCGCTTCATCCCTATTCGGGTTGCGGCTGTCCATTTTTCAGCAAGTTTGATGCCTTCACCCTTGTGCCATTTGCAGCGGTGACTTAGGGATAACGAAGGCTCTGCCGCTTGTAGGAGGCCTGGACGCAAACGGGCGTCGTCTCTGCGGATTACGTGCATCAGAAAAGTCAGAGTCTTCTGACAACGCTTCACAGAAACTGCCATCCACGGAAAGACAATTCATGTCACCCAATCGGAGAGTGGTGCCTCGCAGCTCGCCTTTGGTTGGGACTTATGGCTGGGGCTCATGGCTAGAACTCGCGCGATCGTACAGCGCGCGCGAATTCTCCTCGGCTTCGCACCATCATCACCGGCAAGGTGCGTCTCGTATTCCATTTGAGCCATGGGAGCGAAGGTCATCACACGGATTTGCTTTCAACAGCAAGATCGTTCTCTTCAAGCTACACACCTGCGACACGATCGGATATCATTGCCGGCGACGCGATTATCCACACTTGTAGCGCGCTGCAAACAGAATCAAGGAGCATTGAATGAAGCTTGAAAGCAAAGTCGCAATCGTAACCGGGGGCGGCGGCGGAATCGGCCGCGCTATTTCGCTTCGCTTCGCAAGCGAAGGCGCTTCCGTTGTCGTCGCGGGTCCAACCGCCGAGAAGATCGCGGCCGTCGAAAAAGAGATTCGCGACGCCGGAAGCCGGGCGATCGCGGTTCAGACTGACGTGGCCGATGAGGCGAGCGTCCAACAAATGGTTTCCGCTGCGCTCGACAAGTTCGGGCAGATCGATGTCCTCGTCAACAACGCCGGCGTCGCGGGCCCGACGGCGCTGGTTCCAAACATCAGCCGCGAGGAATGGGACCACACCTTTGCGATAAACCTGACCGGCGCATTCCTCTGCGCCAAGCACGCTCTTCCTCATATGATCGAGCGTCAAAGCGGCTGCATAATTAACATCACATCAATCGCGGGGCTTCAGGCATATGCTTTCAGGAGTCCGTATTGCGCGTCGAAGTGGGGGATGATCGGACTAACCCAGACGCTTGCCGAAGAGGGAGGTCGCTACGGGATCACCGCGAACGCCATTGCTCCCGGCCCGGTGCGAGGCCCACGAATCGAGCGAGTGATTCGCAATCGCGCCGAGGAGATGAAGCTTCCATTCGAAGAGGTTGAGCGTCAATACGTCGAGCCGACCGCGCTGAAGCGAATGGTCGAAGAGAAGGACATCGCGGCGATGGCTTTGTTTCTCGCCTCAGACGAGGGCCGCAACATCACCGGTGAGACATTGAACATCTCGGCGGGTTATCGACTATCGTAAGCGGTTCGTTGTCC
>JADGNW010000073.1 GCA_017883315.1 Blastocatellia bacterium
GCACCGGCAGCGTGATGTCAGATTGAACGAACATTGCCATCGACACGCCGCCGTTGTTCGAGTACGAGAAGCCTTCGAGATAAGCCGCGGTGTACCACCAATCCAACCCGCTGCCGCCGTACTTTGGGTCGAGCCTGATCCCGAACAGCCCGAGGTCAGCGGCTTTCTTAAAAAGCTCTTTCGGGAAGATGCCGGCTTCGTCCCACTCTTCGGCGTGCGGTGCGATCTCGGTTTGGACAAACTGCTTCACCGTCTCGCGGAACATGTGGTGTTCTTCCGTGAAGTACGGATAGGTAGCGGCCGCCACCAGGGGCGCTGCTTCGGTCATGCTTGACATATTATGATTCCTCCGTTTTGAAAATTGCGTTCAGAGTGCGGGCGTTTAGAGTACCGACTTTAGTCGGGCAGTATCGTGTAAAACAGAGGCGTCGTGATCACAAAACACTGCCCGACTAAAGTCGGTACTCTAAACGCCTGCGATTGGTGATGACGAGATAGCCGCAATCTCAACAAGCGTGTCGCCGGGTGCTACTACGTCGCCGGGTTTCACCAACACGGCTTCGACAACGCCTGCCGTTGAAGCTCGCAAGGTCTGCTCCATCTTCATCGCCTCAAGAATCACCAGCGCGTCACCCGCCGAAACCTGTTGGCCAACAACTACCAATATCTTCAAAACCTGTCCGGGCATCGGAGCATAAGCGCTTTCGTGCTCCGAAGCCGAGTGCGCGCGCGGATACCTTGGTGAACGCGTGACCACGCGCGATGAAGATTGAGATTGTAAAAAGAACTGATCACTTGCTTCAGCAATTCGAAACATCCGCTGGACGCCGTCGATTGCTACTCGAACGGTTCCGAGTTCGCGACTGAGTTCAAATGATACAAGCGGCGCGCTGGCTTGCCAATCTCCGCACTTCAACGCGAACGATCCATCGCCGGCTGCACGATACGATATCTCAAAAGCTTCTCCGCCCGTTTGCAGCTTGATCGAAGGATCGCGAAAAGGATTGTTGCGATAGTTCGCCGGGACGTGAGGAAGAACGGCGGCTTCAGCTTGACTGAGCTTGAGCAAGTACAATGCGACGACGCTCGCGAAAAGCACATCCTCGTCAGCGTCCTTCGCGATCAGTTCATCGAGGTGTTCCTCGATAAAGCCGGTGTGATAACTCCCACTCTGTAGTTCGGCGTGTTCAAGAGCGTGGATCAGGAATTCGCGATTGGTCTGAACACCCAGCGCGACAAGATTGCGCAGCCCGTAAGTCAGCTTCCGAAGCGCCGTCTCACGGTCCAACCCGCAAGCGATCATCTTCGCCAGCAAGGGATCGTAATGAATTCCAATCTCCGTACTGGCTTCGACACCCGCGTCAACTCGCAAGCCGTCGTTCGATGCAGGCTCATCCCATTCGTGAAGGGTGCCGGTCGCCGGAAGGAACCCGTTGCTTGGATCTTCCGCATAAAGCCGCGCTTCGATAGCGTGACCGTTTTGTTTGACATCTTCCTGCGCGATCGCCAGCGGCTTTCCTTCGGCGATTTCGATCTGAAGCCTGACCAAATCGAGCCCGGTGATCATCTCGGTCACCGGGTGTTCGACCTGCAATCGCGTGTTGACCTCAATGAAGTAGAACTCGCCGGACGGCGCGAGAATGAACTCAACCGTCCCGGCGTTGGTGTATTCAATTGCACGGCCGGCGGTGATTGCGGTTTCACAGAGCTGTTTGCGAAGCTCGGGCGACAACGCTGGTGAAGGAGTCTCTTCGATGATCTTTTGATGACGGCGTTGAATTGAACACTCACGCTCGAATAAGTGAACCAAGTTACCGTGATGATCACCGAGAATCTGGACTTCAATGTGACGAGCGCAATCAATGTATTTTTCCAGGAGCAGTGTTCCGTCGCCGAAAGCTTTCTCGGCTTCGCGGCGCGCGGCCTCAATCGAGTCTTCAAGCTCACGCTCATAGCGAACGACTCGCATGCCCTTGCCGCCACCGCCTGCCGAAGCTTTGATCAGGACGGGCAGGCCAATCGCTTTCGCTCGTTCGCGCAAGACTTCGAATGATTGATCCTCACCGTCGTAGCCAGGGACAACCGGCACACCGGCGACCGACATGATTTGTCGCGCCGTGCTCTTCAAACCCATCTTGCGCATTGCATCGGGCGCGGGCCCAATGAAAGTGATGCCGGCGGCTTCACAGGCTTGGGCGAAGTCGGCGTTTTCGGAAAGGAAGCCGTAGCCGGGATGAATCGCTTCGGCTCCGGTCCTTTGTGCGGCGTCGATGATTCTCTCAATGTTGAGGTAAGAATCTTTGCTTGGAGCAGGTCCGATGTGAACGGCTTCATCGGCGAAGCGCACGTGAGGCGCTCGCGCATCGGCAGCGGAGTAGACGGCTACGGTGGAGATGCCCATCGCGCGACAGGTTCTCATCACGCGCAGCGCGATCTCTCCGCGATTGGCGATTAAGATTTTTTTGAAATGGCGCTCAGTCACTCGTTGCCATCAACGCCCACTCTGCCGCTAATGTAACTCAACCATTCGACCTCGCAGATTGTATCATCGACCAGTTTTCGATCAAGCGATTGATGGGCGTCGAGGTGCAGCCTAAACTGTAGATGCTTGTAAGAGACATATCGTGATCAAGCAAATGAGCACAATAACTAAGAAAGAGATCCAGTGGACGGCGCGGCTAATCAGGGAGTTGCGCGGCCATCGCACGCGTGCCGAGTTTGAGGCCTTGATAGGCGCGACAAAGAACATGGTTTGGCGATGGGAAACAAGCAAAGCGCAACCGGACGCAACGTTTACTGAACGGCTATCGGACCTGGCTGAACGCGAGCGTTTTCTAAAGGACTGGAAGCTCGTCGGCTCAATGAGACTTCTTGACGACTTGGAGACCACTAAGCCTGAGATAGCCGACCTGTTCCGCAAATCCGTTGAACGTACCGCCCGTCAACTCGCCGAGTAACCCGTGTCTGTTTACGTCACCGACACACACCCGCTGATTTGGTACGCGAGCGGCAAAGAGTCGAAGCTGTCCCCGAAGGCACTACGAGCGTTTAAGTCCGCTACTCGGGAAGAGGCCTTGATCTATGTGCCGTCGTTTGTGCTTTGGGCAATAGCCATGCTGCTCAAGATTGGCCGCATCGCCCTGAACGAAGACTATGGTGCTTGGGCTGAACATCTAGTAACACAGCCAGGCTTTGATCTAGCGGAATTTAGAGTCTCAATGGCAACCGAAGCCGTTTTCTATCCGTTCTCCGATCCCTTCGACAGCGTAATAGTTGCGACCGCCAAGGTCATGGACCTGCCATTAATCACGAAAGATACGGATATAACCGACTCTGAGTTGGTGGAGATTTGTTGGTAGACCTTTTGCGATTCTGCACTCAGTAACTTTGAGTCGTAACCGCGATTTGCATTTTGGAGAAAGATCATGACGTGGAACTACCGAGTAGTACATCGAGTACTAAGCGCCGAAGACTTTTATGAAATTCACGAAGCATACTACGATGGTGACAAGCCTACATCGATCACAGAAGAACCGGTTCATCCGCGAGGGGAAACTCTGGAGGAGTTGATGCGCGATTGTGAGAATTATATGAAGGCGATCAACCGCCCAGTACTGGAGTATGCGGACTTTTGAACTAAACAGTGAGCAGCAAGCCTCCTGCGTCTTACAGAGGGGAAAGAATACATTTGTAGGCAATGTCCAGCGCTGGTCGTATCGGACCATTAATCCAGATGATAAGCACGCCAAGAGTTGGTCAAGACAGTTGATGTTCAATGCCGGAACACTCCCCACTCCATCGTTCCTTCAACTGGCCTGTTGTAAGCCGCTGACAACGAAATCGCCAGCACTGTTCGCGTGTCGCGAGGATCGATGATCCCATCATCCCACAACCTCGCCGTAGCAAAGTAAGGATCAGACTCCGCCTCGATTCGGGCTTCCAGAGCCAGTTTCGAGGCGACGAGCTTTTCTTCGTCAATCGGAAGTCCCTGCTTGGATAGCGCTTCACGCTTGATTATGTCCATCACTCCCGAAAGCTGCTGAGGTCCCATCACGGCGATTCGATGATTGGGCCACGTGAACAGGAATCGCGGCTCATAAGCTCGCCCGCACATCGCGTAGTTCCCCGCCCCGTACGAACTGCCTGTCATGATCGTTATCGCCGGCACCGTCGAGTTCGATACCGCGTTGATCAGCTTTGCTCCGTTGCGAATGATGCCTTGTTCTTCGTAGGTGCGACCCACCATGAAGCCGGTGATGTTCTGCAAAAAGATCAGCGGGATGTTCTGCTGATTGCAGAGGTGAATGAACTGCGCGCCCTTCCCCGCCGACTCGGACATCAGCACGCCGTTGTTTGCGAGTATTCCAACCGAGTAGCCGTGTATATAACCAAACCCAGTGACGAGAGTTGTCCCGTACTTTGCTTTGAATTCGTCGAACTTCGAACCATCGACTATCCGAGCTATTACTTCGCGAGATTCAAACGGAACTCTGACGTCGGCTGAGGCCACGCCCAGCAATTCGTCCGCCGGATAGAGCGGCTCTTCGACCGGTTTCAAGTTCGGTTTGGGTATTGGATCGGAATAGTGACTCACGATGTCGCGAGCGATTCGCAAACCGTCGAGTTCATCTTCGGCGAGATAGTCCGACAGCCCCGAAATGCGCGAATGCATCTCGGCTCCGCCAAGCGATTCTTCATCGACGATCTCTCCTGTAGCCATCTTCACCAACGGCGGGCCGCCCAAAAACACCTGCGCCTGCTTCTTCACCATCACCACGTAGTCGGACATGCCCGGCAGATACGCGCCGCCGGCCGTCGAGTTGCCGAATACAACCGAGATGCTCGGGATGCGCATCTTCGACCGGCGAGTTATCTCGCGAAAGCCGCGGCCGCCGGGAACGAAGATCTTCGCTTGCACTGGAAGATCAGCACCGGCGGATTCGACAAGCGAGATACTCGGCAATCGGTTTTCAGTTCCAACATCCGAGAGCCTGCGGTTTTTGAGCTGCCCGATTTCGCTGACGGCACCGCCCTTGACGGTCGCTTCGTTGGCGATGATGATGCACTCGCGGCCTGAGACTAGACCGACGCCGCCTACTACACCCGCGCCGACGAATTCGTTTTCCATGCCTATGCCCGCGAGCGGCGCGATCTCGAGAAAGTACGAGCCTTCGTCGAGCAGCATCTCTATGCGCTCACGAGGCAGCAAGCGCCCTCGCGCGAGGTGGCGTTTGACGTACTGCTCGCCGCCGCCTTTGGTCGAGCGCGCGAGCTCGTTGCTCAATCTTTCGACGGCAGACGAGTTGGCAGCGTAGTTGGTCCGGTAGGTCTCATCACTGGGATTGATGATCGATTTGATCGGTAGCATCGTATTGCCGTTTCTATACTCGAATAGAAAATAAGAAAGCCAAGCGGGGCGTTGAGACAGTAATAAACCGGATTTTTGTTGTCAACTAACCGCCAAACAGCTCTGGGGCGGTCTATCAAATTCGAATGTAAGAGAACCACCAACTGGGTTGGCGGTGAAGCCCGCGCAGCGGGCGAAAGCTGGCAGGCGCGCGGTCGAAGGTTCAACATTGGATCAAATGCTCGTCTAGCTTCTGTCGCCCACTGCGTGGGCTGACCTCTGACAAGGCTTGCAAGAGGCGAGTTGTTCGATGACCATGAAACGTGCAATTCGATCATATGACCCGTGTTGATCTCCGTTGTTCACAATGGGACTAGAACCGACGCAAGAAGCTTTGATAGAGAGTGAAGAGCGTTATCGCGAGCTGTTCGAGAACGCTAACGACATAATCTATACGCTCGACCTGGAAGGCAATCTGACTTCTCTGAATAAGGCGGGCGAGCGCTTCACCGGGTATCGGTTCGAAGACGTTGCCAACAAGCCAATCGCTGACCTGGTTAAACCCGAACAAGTCGACGTGATGCGGGAGATGCTCGAGCGCAAGCTGAGCGGCGAAGCGCTCACGGCTTACGAAGTCGAAATCACCGCAAAGGATGGCTCCACGCTCACGCTCGAGGTTGGCAGCCGGCTGATATACCAGGACGGCCGGCCCGCCGGAGTGCAAGGCATTGCGCGCGACGTCACCGAGCGGAAGCGAGTTGAACAAGCGCTACGAGTGAGTGAGGCCCGCTACAGAGCGCTTGCCGAAGCCGTCCGGCACCTGGTGTGGGTGAGCGACGCCGGCGGAAGCGCGGTGTACGTCAACAACCGATGGCAGGAGTTCACCGGGTCGCAAACCGATCAGCTCTTGAACCTGAAGTGGATGGACGTGCTTCATCCCGACGATGTCGCACGTGCGGTTGCAACACGAATGGCAGCCATCAAGGCGGGCGAGGCATACGAGGTCGAGTGTCGAATGAGGCGAACCGATGGAGCATACCGCTGGCATCTCGCGCGCGTCGTGCCTCTGAAGGATGACAATGGCCGTGTGCTTCAGTGGTTCGGAACCGCTACGGACATTCACGACATCAAACACGCCGAAGAGTCGCAGCGTTTTCTCGCCGAAGCCAGCGACATCTTGAATCGCTCGCTCGACTACGAGACCAGGCTTTCAGAGCTGGCCGAACTCGCGGTGCCACACGTTGCCGACTGGTGCGCAGTGGATATGCTCGACGAGGACGGGCTGCCTCGGCTGTTGTCGGTCGCGCACGTGGGCCAAGGGAAAGCTGAGACGGCTCGCGAGTTGAGGCAGCGTTATCCTCTTGAGCCCAGCGCGGCTTACGGAGTGCCGAATGTGTTGCGGACCGGCAAACCAGAAGTCTATTCCGAAATTACGGATTCAAGTTTGGCGGCCTACGCGGCGGATTCTGAGCAGCTCGAACTTATAAGAAATCTGGGAGTGAAGTCAGGAATGATTGTTCCACTCGTCGCGCGAGGCCGCACGCTTGGCGCGATAACTTTTATGATCGCCGACTCCGAGCGCCGCTACGGTACCAGCGATCTTGCGCTCGCCCAGGAGCTTGCGCACCGCGCCGCCCTGGCTATCGACAACGCGCGGCTCTACGGCGAGGCCCAGGCCGCGAATCGGCTGAGGGACGAGTTCCTCGCGACGGTTTCTCATGAATTGCGCACGCCGCTTAATGCGATTCTGGGATGGGCCCAGTTGCTGCGCGACGGAAAGCTCGATGCCGACGGTTCATGCCACGCGTTCGAGATCATCGAGCGCAATGCAAAGATCCAAGCGAGCCTTATCGAGGACATTCTCGACGTATCGCGCATCATCACCGGAAAGCTGCGACTCGACGCAGAAGCGGTGGAGCTTGTGCCGCTCACGGAAGCTGCCATCGATGTTGTGCGGCCGGCGGCTCAGGCTCGCGAGATTCAACTCGCAGTCTCGCTCGATCCCCGAGCCGGATCGATCAGAGGTGACGTGAATCGTTTGCAGCAGGTCGTATGGAACCTGCTCTCAAACGCGATCAAGTTTACCCCCGAAGGCGGCCGCGTGATGATCAGGCTCGAACGCGTCGATAACAACGCTCGCATTGTTGTTAGCGACACCGGCATTGGAATCAAGCCGGAGTTCCTGCCGCACGTCTTCGACCGATTCCGTCAGGCCGACAGCGCGTTCACGCGCAAGCACGGCGGCCTCGGACTCGGCCTGGCGATCGTGCGCCACCTGGTCGAGATGCACGGCGGCACGGTGCGGGCGGAGAGCGACGGCGAGGGTCGAGGCGCGACCTTCATAGTCAGTTTGCCGCTCGGACAACCACGCATTTCGGAATCGGGCCTTCTGATCGCCGGCCCATGGAACGAAGCGAGAATAGACACGGCGAGACTATCCGAGCAGCGCACAACCAGCGACAGTTCCGGCGTCGCACCGTCAGACCTCGCTTTGCTGGAAGGCGCACGCGTGCTGGTAGTGGACGACGAGTCGGATGCTCGTGAGCTAATTGGAACCGTGCTCACTAAGCACGGCGCAAGAGTAATCGCCGTTGCTACCGCATCCGAAGCGCTGGGCACGCTCCTGGAATGCGGCCTGGACGCGTGGCCTGATGTGATCGTGTCCGACATAGGCATGCCGAATATCGATGGTCTGGAGTTTATAAGAAAGGTGCGCGCGATGGAGTCAGACCGGAGTAGAAGAACGCACGCGATTGCCCTTACGGCTTACGTGGGCGACGACGACCGGGAAAGAGCGCTCGCAGCAGGATACGATGTGCACATTGCAAAGCCATTCGATCCGGCAGCTCTCGTAAACGCTGTGGCAAACCGCGACATAGCGTGATGAAACCCCTCGTTGAAAACCCTGTAGGGGCGGCACTCCGTGGCCGCCCCTGTTCGGCTGTCGATACGTCGTATATGGCAAACAGGGGCGCCCCTACAGGCTGTTTCAAGCAAGCTTTAGGGTCTAGCTTCAAACACCAGATTGAACGGCGTCTGGGCAGCGCGGCGGAAGCGAGTGAAGCCTCCGGAAGTTACTACCTCGCGCAAGCGAGGTTCGCCAGCTTGAGCGCCAAGCCCGAGCCCAACCTCCTGCGACAACGATGCCGGCGTGCAGAGCAGAGTCGATGCCCCATAAAACGCTCGCCCCACCGGATTGAAATTGTCTTCAAGCTTGTCGCCCGCGAACGGCTCGACTAACATCCACGTGCCATCGTTCTTCAAGGACTGAAGAACGTGAGCCGATGCGCCAACCGGATCACCCATATCGTGAAGGCAGTCGAAGAAAGTCACAAAATCATAATCCTTGCCGGGATATTCTTTTGCCTTCGCTACCTCGAAGGTGACGCGATCCGACACGCCCGCGTCTGAAGCCGCCTTTCGCGCGTGCTCAATCGACCGGCCGTGATAGTCGAATCCGACAAAGGTCGAACTCGGAAAGGCTTTTGCCATCAGGATGGTCGAAGCACCGTGTCCGCATCCGACGTCGGCGACTCGGGCGCCTGACTTCAACTTCGCCTCCACGCCGTCTAGCGAAGGAATCCATGACGACATAAGGTTCGCCGCGTAACCGGGTCTGAAGAATCGCTCGGTGCCGCGAAACAGTCCCGGGTCATGCTCGTGCCAGCCTACGCCTTCTCCGGTTCGAAATGCCTCTTCGATACGGCCCTCAGACTTGACCGCCGCTACGGCTAGCTGAAATGCTCCCGGCAGAAACGCAGGGCTGCTCTCGTCTGCGAGCGCGAACGCTTGCTCTTCCGACATGCTGTAGCGGCCAGTCGGCCCGTCGTAGTTCACATATCCGCCTGCCGCCTGCGAACCGAGCCACTCGCGCACGTACCGTTCGGTTGTACCCGTGCGGTCGGCCAGTTCTTTTGAAGTAATCGGCCCCACTTCGGCGAGCGTTTTGTACAGACCAAGCTTGTCACCAATCACGACCATCGCCGCATGAAACGTGGCCCCGAAATCATCGAGAAATCTTCCGATAAGCTGATTCATCTTGTCTTCATTGATAGCCATCTTCACCTCGTTCTATTTCTGGTTCTGGGAGTGAACCGAGACATGAAATAACGACCTGCTTCTCGTTTCAACCACTGAGCTGGCAGGCCTGAATTTGCGTTAGAAGGTCGCCTTCATCTCGATGGGTTTCTTGCCTTGCGAGAAGGCAGCCAGCGAGCAGTTCCACACGGCGGTCTTTCCGTTCAGCACGATGTCGGCGTTTGTATCGCTTATCACCGAGGGCGCGTGTAAGACAAATCGCATCCTTATGATTGACAGAAGCAACGGCTTGAACTGTTCTTCCATTTCGCTGGATGCCTTGGTTTCCTCAGCGGTCTGCTGCTTCTCACCCGGCTTGCTCGTCTTCACCTCGGCTTTGGCTTTAGAGTCGACGTCTAAAAAGAACTTCTGAGTGTAGCGAGTCTTGTTGTCTTTCTTTTCGATTTGGAGCGACCACTGCGGCGCTGATCCGATGTCGCCTTCCTTCAAGCTCCCCTTGCCGAAGTTCGCCAGCACGCGCTGAATGTCATCGAGTTGTTTGAAGTGAAACACCGCATAGATGCTTTGCACGCCGTTCTGTTTCACTTCCCTGGCTTCGGTGAGAGTTATAGTCGGAGGCAGCGCCGTTGTCAGCTCCTTCTTGAATTCGGCAAGAGTTTCGGCCGGGCTTTTTTTTGATGTTATCTCCGCGCCCGCCATTTTTTCCGGCAGGTCGGGCAAGGAGATGATGACCGCGACCTCGCCGCTGCCGTCCGCGTTCAAAAAGATCTCCTGGTCTATGCTTATGCAGCCGGTGGCCAACAGGCCGCACGCTATAACGAGTCCATAACATGCCAGGCGTCGCACATTCATCTTCATCTTCGTCTCCTCTTGCGCTTTCCGAGCAGGTTCTTGTCTATCACACGCGAAACAATCTCAACAAGTCGGCAGGTAGTATCCGTGCAAATCCAGCCGAAAGGCCTCCTCAGGATGCTTGCTTTGCTTGTCGTCGCTTCGGGGCTTCTGATATTCTCCGCGCCGTCCGTCGAGTTCGATGAAAATGCGGTTCAAGTTGTGCCGGCCCCGTTACAAACTCGCCGCAGTTTCATTCTCGGGAGGAGATATGCGGAGAAACACCTTAGCGACTTTGAAATGGTTAGCTGGATCTGTCTTGGTGCTGGCGACATTGCTCTTGATGGCGGCGGGCGCCGTCGCCCAAGGCATTGATATCAACAACACACGGCTGCTTTCGCAGCCCGCCATAAGCAAAGATCATATCGCATTCATTTACGCCGGTGACCTGTGGGTAGCTGACCTCGATGGTAAGAACGTCAAGAGATTGACCGCTGACGAAGGCCAGCAGAGTAGCCCCAGGTTCTCGCCGGACGGATCGCTTATAGCGTTTACGGCCGAGTATGAAGGGAACCCAGACGTGTACGTCGTGCCCGTCGCCGGCGGGGTGCCTACGCGGCTGACGTGGCATCCGGGTCCGGACAATGTTCAGGGATTCACTCCGGATGGATCGGCGATCTTGTTCACGTCGCCGCGCGCAGTGTTCACCGGACGATACACACAGTTGTTTACCGTCCCAGTCAAAGGCGGCATCGAAGAGCCGCTCAAGCTGCCAAACGCATTCGAGGCGACCTATTCGCCCGACGGCTCGAGACTCGCTTACAACCCTTTGGGCGAGGCATTCACTCAGTGGAAGCACTATCGCGGTGGCCTCAACTCGACGATATGGCTTTATAAATTCAGCGATAACTCCGCCGAGAAGCTTCCTCAGCCTGAGAGCCGCGCCAATGACGTCGACCCAATGTGGGTGGGCGACACGATTTACTTTCGCTCGGACCGCAACGGCGAGTTCAATATCTTTTCTTACAACCTGAAGACGAAGGCGATCAAGCAGCTCACGGATCACAAAGACTTTCCGGTGATTGGCGCATCGTCAGGCGGCGGACAGATAGTCTACGAGCAGGCAGGTTATCTTCACATCTTCGATCCCAGGTCGGCCCGCAGCACGAAGCTCACGATCGGCGTTTCCGACGATCTGGTCGAGACTCGTCCTCGATACGTTAAAGGCGCCAAGTACATTCGCAACGCATCGATCTCGCCAACCGGCGCGCGGGCCGTGTTTGAGTTTCGAGGTGAGATCATCACCGTTCCCGCAGAGAAAGGCGATGCTCGCAATCTCACCAACACTGCCGGAGCGAACGAACGCTCGCCGGTCTGGTCGCCGGACGGCAAGTCCATTGCCTACTTCTGTGACGAGTCGGGCGAATACGAGCTGCACATTCGCAGCCAGGACGGCAAAGGCGATGTGCGCAAGATCAAGCTCAACGGCGCCGGCTTCTATGATGTTCCGGTCTGGTCGCCCGACAGTCAGAAGATCTCCTTCGCCGACAATTCCTGGAGCCTCTATTGGCTGGATGTGAAGACCGGTGTGTCAAAGAAAATTGCTTCGGAGTATCTTTACGGTCCGAGCCGTGCTGAGACGATCCATCACGTCTGGTCGCCCGATTCGAAGTGGATCGCCTACACGCTGAACACCAGGGCGTATATTCAAGCCGTTCACGCTTATTCGATTGAGAACGACAAGTCTTTTCAGATCACCGACGGCCTAAGCGAAGTCAGCGAGCCGGTATTCGATGAGGGCGGCAAGTATCTTTACTTCTTCGGCTCGACCGACGCCGGTCCGGTCAAGGACTGGTTCGCGATGTCAAACGCCGACATGCACGCAACGCAGTCGCTTTACCTCGCGGTGCTTCGCAGCAATCTGCCAAACCCGCTTGCGAAGGAGAGCGACGAAGAGAAGGGCTTACAGAAAGAGGAGAAGCCAAAGGAGCCGCCGAAGCCTGCGCCCGAGCCATTCTCGATTGACTTCGAGGGAATCAATAATCGGATTGTCGCCATCCCGCTACCTGCAGGTAACTATCACGACCTGCAGGCTGGCGTGGCGGGGCAGTTCTATTACATCGAGAGCCCCGCAGACTTCAATCCATTTGCCCCCGGTCCTGAAAAATCTACGCTTCATCAATACGACTTAAATAAGCGCAAGGACGACGTCTTCATTCCGGGTGTCAGGAACTACATGGTCTCCGCCGACAAGAAGAAAATTCTGTACACGGGCAACAACGCCTGGTCGATCGTCACCGTCACCCCTAAGCCGCAGCCGGGACCGGGCAAGATCAACGTCGACGACATCGAAGTGCGCATCGACCCGCGGGCGGAGTGGACGCAGATGTTCAACGAGGCGTGGCGCATCAACCGAGACTACTTCTACGCCACGAACATGCACGGCGTTGATTGGAACGCTATGCGGCAAAAGTACGCCGCCTTCCTGCCGCATCTGGCAGCTCGCAGTGATTTGAATCGGGTCATCCAATGGATGTGCAGCGAGCTGTCAGTCGGGCATCATCGTGTCGGAGGCGGCGACTTCCTGTATCAACCGAAAAACGTTCCCGGTGGGTTGCTGGGCGCTGACTATTCTATAGACAACGGGCGTTACAGATTCAAGAAGGTCTACGGCGGATTGAATTGGAATCCCCAGTTGAGGTCGCCGCTGACCGAACCCGGCGTTAACGTGAAAGCGGGCGAGTACCTGCTGGCGGTGCGCGGCCAGGACTTGCACCCGCCGACGAATCTCTACAGCTTATTCGAGAACACGGCGGGGAAAATCATTGAGATCACAGTCGGGGCAAATCCCGATGGCGCGGGCTCGCGCACCGTTCAGGTTGTGCCGGTCCCAAACGAATCCGCACTTCGCAATCGCGATTGGGTCGAGGGAAACTTGAAGAAGGTTGACGAAGCAACCGGCGGCCGAGTGGCATACGTGTATGTTCCGAACACGACCACACAAGGCCACAGCTATTTCAAGCGCTACTTCTACCCGCAGTCCTACAAAGAAGCGATCATCGTAGATGAGCGGTTCAACGGTGGCGGCCAGGCGGCGGACTACTACATTGACATTCTCCGGCGTCCCCTGGCGTCGTATTGGGCGATGCGTTACGGCGCTGATCTCAAGACGCCGGCGGCTTCGATACAAGGTCCGAAGGTGATGTTGATAGACGAGACCGCCGGATCGGGCGGCGACTTTTTGCCCTGGATGTGGCGCAAGTTCGGCCTTGGCAAGCTAATCGGCAAGCGCACCTGGGGCGGGCTTGTTGGCATACTCGGCTTTCCGGTTTTGATGGATGGCGGCGGGGTGACTGCGCCGAATCTGGCTATCTGGACTCCGGAAGAAGGCTGGGTCGTTGAGAATGTCGGCGTGCCGCCGGACATCGAGGTCGAGCAAATGCCCGCCGATGTAATCAACGGGCATGACCCTCAACTGGAGAAGGCTATTCAAGTTGTCATGGAAGCGCTCAAGAAGACCGCACCCAGGCAACCGCAGCGGCCGCCATATCCTGTGAAACACAACGGGCGACCCTGATA
>JADGNW010000423.1 GCA_017883315.1 Blastocatellia bacterium
CTTCAAGCTCAGACTGACCGGCACACTTGTGTCAGTGGGCCTCGCTTTCACTCTCTTGCTGGCCAGCGCGCACGTCGAGGCCGTCGCTGTAGACAACGGACTCGCCAGAACGCCGCCGATGGGTTGGAACAGTTGGAACAAATTCGGCTGCAACGTTAGTGAGCAACTCATCAAAGAGATTGCCGATGCGATCGTATCAAGCGGCATGAAGAAAGCTGGCTATCAGTACGTCAACATCGACGATTGCTGGCAAGTCAGCCGCGACGCGAACGGCACTATCGTCGCCGATCCGGCCAGGTTTCCGAGCGGCATCAAGGCGCTCGCCGGCTACGTTCATTCGAAGGGCTTGAAGCTTGGAATCTACACCGACGCCGGGACAATGACTTGCGAGAAGCGCCCCGGTAGTCTCGATCACGAAGCCCAGGACGCGAAGACTTACGCCGAGTGGGGAGTCGATTACGTCAAGATCGACTGGTGCAACACCACAGGTCTCGATCCGCAAAAGCAGTACGAGAAGCTTCGCGATGTGCTGGCGGCGTGCGGGCGGCCGATCGTGTTCAGCATCTGCAACTGGGGACGAAACCAACCGTGGAAATGGGGACCGGCGACCGGCAATCTCTGGCGTACGACAGGCGACATCGAAGACAAGTGGGCCAGCGTGCTCAAGATCCTCGACAATCCGAGCCAGCAACACGCCGATGCGGCCGGTCCGGGCGCGTGGAATGATCCCGACATGCTCGAAGTCGGCAACGGCAAAATGAGTGATGTTGAATACCGCGCGCATTTCAGCTTGTGGGCGATGATGGCCGCGCCGTTGATCGCCGGCAACGATCTTCGAAGCATGTCGCAATCGACTAAAGACATCCTGATGAACTCTGAAGTGATCGCCGTCGATCAAGATGCGGCAGGCAAGCAGGGAACTAAGGTTCACGCCGAGGGCGGGCTGGAAGTGTGGGCGAAACCGCTAAGGCAAAAAGGCGCTGTCGCAGTCGTCCTCTTTAATCGCAATGAAGCGGCCGCCGATATCACCTGCAAGTGGAGCGACGTTGGATTGCCTGCTGGCAACGCGAAGGTGCGCGACCTGTGGGCGCATGCTGATCGAGGAGCAGTTGCTGATAGCTTCAAGGCGAACGTTCCTCCGCATGGCGTGGTGATGTTGAAGATCGTCAGCGCAAGATAACGCACGAAATCAACCGCTGATCTTCGCTGACTTCCGATCCGCTGATCGCCGCTGATCTGCGGGGATCAGCGTTACGTAGTCAGCGAAGATCAGCGGTTGATCCCCTTCGCAGATCGAGATTGGAGAACAAAGTGAAAGAACTTCTCGGGCGCCCGGTCAACCTTCGCGGATGCGCTCAAAGCTGGAGGGATCAAAGTGGAAGGAAAACAGGCGGAGCTTGAGCGCTTCTTCGGTTTCTTCGACGCGCCGGCAAGCGAGCCTCCGGCCCTGACTGTGCGTTGAAGATGACCCCGATATGCAGCTATCAAAAATGACGAGTCGCAGATCGTTTTTGAGTTTGACGGCTGGCGTCATAGCGGCGCCGTTTGTCGGCCGCGCTTCATCCGCGACGGCAAATAGAGCGACCCGAGCGGTGAATGGTGAAGCCCTCTTGCTTCCGCTTGTGAATCCCGGCATCGTCGTCACGAAGAGCAAACGGCTGCTGCGATTGTATTCGGCAGGGAAGGTCGTACGAGAATATCGCGTCGGCCTGGGCTTGAGTCCGGTCGAGGACAAAGTAAAAGCGGGTGACCGACGGACATTCGAAGGCGAGTTTTACATTTGCCAGAAGAATTCACACAGCCAGTTCTATCTTTCGCTTGAGATCAGTTATCCGAACAAGCGACACGCCGAACGGGGTCTTCGCGACGGGCTGATTACTCGGGCTCAGTACAATCAGATCGTCGGCGGGCTGGAACGAAAACGCGTGCCGCCTCAGAACACGCGCCTCGGTGGTGAGCTCTTCATTCACGGCAACGGCTCCCGTAGTGATTGGACCTGGGGCTGTGTCGCATTGGACGACAAAGACGTGCGAGAGTTGTTTGATGCGGTACCTGTCGGGACGCCGGTTACCATTGAACATTGATCGCGTATTACCTGGCGCCAGGTCGTTTAAACCTGGACGGCGTTGAGCGAAGCAAATTGCTTTCGTCTTGCGCCTCGATGTAGGGCTCAGGCCTCGTTGCGTACTCCTTTGATTGGATAATCACCCAAAACCTTATGACAATCTTGAATAAGCCTGGCGAGGTAGGATTGATCCACCTCGAATTCGAACTTGTGCTGTTGGGTGAGATGATCCGGCGTAATCTCAACCGTCATTGCAATATGACCAAGCGGGCTGGCGCGCAACTGAATGGACAACTCAGGCTCAATGCACTCTAGGGAGGCTTTGCCTGACAAGTTTCGAGTTATCACTTCGCAGGCATCAACCCAGGCAACTAATTCTGATACGTGGATTATAGCGCCACTGGTCCATACGTCCGCTCCCTGTGCGCCGCAGTGAACCGTCACGTTTAGCCAGTTCGCATCCCAGTAGTCTTCTGAAGCCGAAAACTGCCGACTGTGAACCCAGACTTGCAACCCTGCGAGCCTTATGTTTGGCGATCCAAGCTTTTCGGCATACCTTTCCATAGCGCTACCGAGGAGAGCCTAGCGGAGAAGGAACCCATCCTTCAACGGATCATCGGGGTCTATGAGAAACTCATGCCGCCCGGTGATGTAAGCGTTGCCTTCCACTTCAGGAACAACTGCGGCGTAATCGCCAAACGTCGTCTCGCGAACGACTCGACCAGTAAAGCGCGTGCCGATCAAGCTCTCGATCACGAACCGTTCGCCAACAGCCAGTCTTCCTTTCGCGTGTTCGAGTGCCACGCGCCCGCTCACGCCAGTGCCCGTAGGCGAACGATCGACTTCACCTTCTGCGAAGATACAGACATTCCGGCTGTTTGCGCCTGCGGCCAGAGGTTCAACGCTGTCGATGATCGTGCCGTAGAGAAAGCCGAGATCAGCTTCGAAAGGATGCTTTATATCGAGTGACTCCATCACCGCTCGCTTGACTGACATTCCAACTTCGATCAGCTTGCGAAACTCTTCGGGAATGATTCGCACTCCGAGGTCTTCAGCTTTGCAGTAAGCGTAAAACGCTCCGCCGAAGGCTACGTCATAACGCACCTCTCCGATGCCGGGAACGCTGACTGACTGATCGAGCATGTATACGAATGAGAGAACGTTTTCGAAAGCCACGCTGCGAACTCGCTCGCCGTCAAAGTTCGCTCGGGCAGTCACACGACCGGCCGGTGTATCGAGCCTGATCACCTCGCGCGGTTCGAGCATTCCTGTTTCGAGCAGCACCGTCACGAGCGCAATCACTCCGTGGCCGCACATAGTGCTGTAGCCTTCGTTGTGCATGAAGAGGACACCAAGATCGCCGTCCGAGGTGACGGGTTCAGTCAGGATGCAGCCATACATATCGGCGTGACCGCGAGGCTCGAACATCAAAGCTCGGCGGAGGTGATCGAGATGCTCGCGTGCGTAGCGTCGCTTCGCGAGAATTGTGTTGCCGGGAATCGGCGGCAGCCCGCCGGTGATCACGCGCAACGGTTCACCGGCGGCATGCGCGTCGATGGTTGTTATGCGAATCCAGTCGGTTGGTGGTGTCCAGGTCATGCAGAAGAGAATATAGGTCCCATAAGTCCTATAGGTCCTATTTTCATTGGTAGAACTTCCAATTCGAAACAAAGTCGCGAGTCAGTCTCTGTCTTGTCAGACTCGCGCGAACCATCTCGATCGGAATGCGATTCTCTTTCAACACCGCGTCGTGAAA
>JADGNW010000424.1 GCA_017883315.1 Blastocatellia bacterium
ACGCATACATTCGCGAGGCGCTTCACCCGGGGCTCGCGTTCATCTATGGCTGGACTCTTCTGCTTGTGGTCCAGAGCGGAGGAATGGCGGCAGTGGCGGTGACCTTCGCTCGTTATTTCATCGAGCTGTCTCACGTCGGGGTCAGCGACCGGGCGCTGGCCGCTGCAGCGCTGGCCGTCTTAACCGTGATCAACTGTCTCGGAGTCCGCGCGGGCAGCGCGTTGCAAAGCGTTCTGATGGTTCTGAAAATCGCTGCCATCGTAGCTTTGATCGCATTCGGGCTTGGAGCAGGAAACCATCAAGGATCAGCCGGGGGTCAGAGTCAGCCGCTTGCCGGCGATCAGTGGTCTGCAATCACTGCTTTTGGCGCGGCCCTGGTCCCAGTGTTATTCGCCTACGGAGGGTGGCAAACCGCGAGCTTCGTCGCCGGCGAGATCCGCGAGCCGCGAAAGAATCTGCCGCGAGCTTTAATCGTCGGAGTGATCGGAGTCGTGCTGCTCTATCTGTCTGTGAACTTCGTTTGCGTGCGAGTGCTCGGCGTCGATGGTCTGGCTGCGACGACGACTCCTGCGTCTGAAGTGATGCGATTGGCGCTCGGTGAAAGAGGCGCTCGCCTGATCGCAGTCGGGATCGCAATTTCAACGCTTGGGTTCTTGAGCCAGTCGATATTGACCGCGCCTCGAGTTTATTTTGCTATGGCCAGCGACGGGCTTTTCTTCAAACGCGTTGCCTGGCTTCACCCTCAAACGCACGCGCCTGTTGTCGCGATAGCTTTACAAGGCGGGCTTGCGATCGTCGTCGCGATCTCTGGTAAGTACGAACAGATCCTCAACTACGTCGTCTCGATTGATTCGATATTTTTCGGAGTTACTGCCGCTTGTCTTTTCGCGCTTCGTCGGCAAGCAATTCGCGCGAATGAAGCCTCGGGCGACACAGCTCGCGGCTTTAGAGTTAATTCGGTAGTGATTGTACTATTCATCGCAACCGAATGGCTGGTCGCGGCCAGCGCGGTCTACAAAGACCCGCGCCACAGCGCGATCGGGCTCGCGATCCTGCTTGCTGGTATACCGGTTTACTTCTTCTGGCGATGGAGGGGCGCCCGTGTTTAAGGCGCCAAGGAGAATCGCGTGAAAGCTTCCGAGTACATCGAGTGGGCGAAGACCGGCTCGCGAGCCAAGTTCAACCTCGCCACAAGCGGAGTCATGAATTACCCGATGGCCGAGCTGAAAGTCAGGCTTGAAGACATCGAGTTGAGCGGGCCGAGTTGGTACGGTTACGAGCCGCTTCAGCAAGCGCTCGCCACGAAGTGTGGCGTCGCAAGCGACAATGTAGTCGCCGCGATCGGAACTTCAATGGCGAACTTCCTCGCGATGGCGACGATCCTGAATCGTGGCGACGAGGTGCTGATCGAGCATCCGGCTTACGATCCGCTGGTGTCGATCGCGCACTATCTCGGCGCCGAGCTGAAGAGATTCGAGCGGCGTTTTGAAGAAGACTTTCGCGTCGATCCGAGCGCGGTCGAGCGAGCGGTAACCAGTCGCACCCGCCTCATCGTGATGACGAATATGCACAATCCGTCGAGCGCGCTTGTTGACGCGGACACGCTCAGAGAGGTTGGAGAAATCGCGCGCCGAGTCGGAGCTCGAGTGATGGTCGATGAAGTTTATCTCGAAGCATTGTTCGACCAGGCTCGGCCCTACGCGTTTCATCTCGGAAACCAATTCATCACAACGAGCAGTCTGACGAAAGCTTACGGTCTGAGCGGTCTGCGCTGTGGGTGGATACTCGCCGAGCCGGAGCTTGCCAGCAGAATTTGGCGGCTGAACGATCTGTTCGGCAACATCCCCGCGCATCCGGCCGAGCGGCTGAGCGTCATCGCGTTGGCGAATCTTGACTCGATCAGAGATCGAGCGCGAACACTCCTTCAAAGAAACCGCTTGCTGCTCGACGGGTTCCTCGATTCGCGCGACGACCTCGAAGCGGTGAGGCCGCCGTTCGGAACGGTTGTGTTTCCCAAAGTCAAGCAAGCCCGAGTTGATGAACTATGCTCACTGCTTCGCGAGAAGTACGAGACTTCAGTGGTGCCTGGAAAGTTCTTTGAAATGCCAGACCACATTCGGCTCGGCATCGGTTGCGATTCGGAAATGCTCGGAGGCGGACTTGAGCGGCTGGGCGCGGCGCTCGACGAGCTGCGCTGAAGAATGCCTTGCCGCGTTGATTCGGAGGAGAATGAGACTATGCATAGGTTAAGAGCTTTTGGGCCTCGTCTGATCACGCTGATTCTGGCGATGTTTATTTTGATTGCAACGAGCGTTCCCTCCGCGGACGCTTACCAGCATCGTCGTCGCCGGCACAATCCTGAAGCGGGCAAAGGCAAAGCCGCGAAGCGTATCGGCGTAGGCGCTGCGATTGGGGCGGGCGCCGGTGGACTGATCGGCGGAAGGAAAGGCGCAGTGATCGGCGCTGGCGCTGGCGCAGGTGGCGGCGCGGCTTATCACGTACACAAAAAGCGAAGCTGGAGACGGCACCACCGTCGCGGATAGCAGTCGTGCTCGGCTTTGCCAGTCTTTGCGGGCTTTGCGCGAAATCGTCTTCTTCAAAAGCGCTTTGAACTCACTCAAAGCTCACGAGCGCGCGGTTGAAGCGGTCTTGCTCGTTATGATTTTCTCAATCGAGTAGATCGGTTTTCCCTGCGATTCAAAATAGGTCCGGCTGAGCATTTCTCCGATCAAGCCGGACGAGATCAGTTGAACGCCGGCCAGGATGAGCACGGCGCCCAGCAACATAAGCGGGCCGTGCTTGTCGAACAAGTCGGTGCCGTTCAATGCCTTATCAATAATCAGCCAGATGTTGATCAACAACCCGACGATCGTGGCGAACAGTCCGATTGGTCCGAAGAAGTGCAAGGGCCGCGTCACGTATTTCAGCAAAAACCGAATTGTAAGAAGATCGAACAGCACTCGAATGGTGCGCGACAGCCCGTAGTGCGACCGCCCGCCGGGCCGCTCGATGTTGGTAATCGGCACTTCGACAATCGTCGCGCCGTTCCACGACGCGAGCGCCGGGATAAACCGATGCATCTCGCCGTAGAGTTTGATCTGCTTTATGGTGTCCTTGCGATAGACTTTGAAGGTTGTGCCGAAGTCGTGAATGTTCACACCCGAGAGCTTCGACATCAGCCAGTTCGCGACGCGTGACGGCGCGCGACGAAGCAGAAAATTATCGACTCTGTTCTTGCGCCAGCCGCTGACAATGTCGCAACCGGTCTCTTCGAACACGGCAAGCAGTTTTGGAATGTCGGCGGGGTCGTGCTGAAGGTCCCCATCCATCGAGATAATCACGTTGCCTTCGGCGTGGTCGAAGCCCGCTGCCAACGCGACGGTCTGTCCATAGTTTCGCTTCAATCGAATGACTATCACTCGCTCGTCGCTGCGAGCCAAATCAATCAACAACTGAGGCGTCGAGTCCGCGCTGTGGTCATCGATGAAGATGAATTCCACCGGCTCATACCGAGCAGTCATCACCTCGGATAGTTGACGATACAACTCGCGCACACTCTCCTGCTCGTTGTGAAGCGGAACAACGATCGAGTACGCGGGGCTGTCGACTTCGGTAATGCTTGTGTGCACTAAAGCTCCCGATAGCTGATCAATTCGATTCCAAGCTCCTGGGCAAGCTCGCGAAGACCCGGATCGCTGAGCGCCTCGAGTTCACGCTCGCGCTCCTGTCTCAGCCGCGTGTGTGCCTTCGCCAGATCGTCATCGTTTATTCCCGGATGGCACATCAACTCGGTTGTGCCTTCTCTCAAGGATTCCATAATACTTCTTATCGCGGCGGTGTCCAGCAATCCGGTCAGCTTTACTCCAAAAAACCTGTCCGGCGTTTTCAGTTCATGCCCACGCGCGATGCGTGTGAACTCTATCGCAGCCGGCGCAATCGCCGCCGACAAAGCAAACTGCTTCACATAAGCCCACGTCGGCTGCGAGTCCAGCCTGCCCGCGAAAACGCTTTCAAACGGGTTCCGCACGCACTTGATTCCAAACTCTGTGGCTACGCGCGCAAGCGCTTCCATTACTCGCGGATGCGTGGCCGAGTGCTTATGTGAATCGAGATGAGTAATTTTTATTCCGCTGCTCGCTACTCGTAAAACCTGTGCGCGAAACTCACGCGCAATCTCTTCCGTGGGCACTTGTCCTCGCGCGATTTTGATCACCAACTTCGTCAGCGTCGCGGGCAATGCGCCGTTTCTGTCGACAAGCGAGGGGATTTCGGATGGCGAGGCGACCGGCCGTCCGCCAACCACCGCCAGGTGACACCCGACTCCCAACCCGGGATTGGCTCGCGCGAGCGAGACCGCGTCTTCAAAAGCTTCGCCGTTCGCCATGATAGTAGTGCTGGTGACGATGCCCGATTTGAAAGCGCGAACGATCCCGGCGTTTACGCCTCGGGTGAATCCAAAATCGTCCGCATTGACTATCAATCTCTTCATCGTAAAAGCCCCGGATTACTCTTTGTCCATCAAGTAAACTTTCGCGGTGGCCGCGCCTTCATAAATACTGGCCTGAATCAACGGAAGACTCTTCTCGATAAAGTTGAAGTTATCGATATTCTCAAAGTAGACCCGGCCGGGCTGAAGCAGCACGAAGGTCGGTCGCTCCTGGTTCAGAGTGAAACTCGGCTGCGAAATGATCTGGGAGTGAATGTCCGGCCGATTGAATCGCTCCAGATAATACTGGACTACGCCAGGAATCTCGCTCGCTATCATCGCGCCGGGTGGCGCTGTGTCCGCAATAAACCGAATGCTCTCGCGCGCGCCGAGATCATAGAACTCATCGTGCGGAAAAAAATAACCGATGCGGCTTCTGCCGAACACATTGACGTACAGGCTCGGATAAGAAAAGGCCACTGACCTGATCGTTTCGACCGCAGGGGCAATGACGAATGCTGTGGCAATGGCGACGGCCGCTGAGGCGCGGGCGACGGGTCCGCTAACCGCGAACTTCCTGATGGCAAGACTTGTGAGGCGCCACATTGCTATGACTCCAACTGCGGCGGTCATGTAAATGACAGGCATCAACGTGAGCGAGTAGCGCAGGAATTTGCATCCAACGAACGCTTCAGGCAAAAGCCAAAACACCAGCATCATTCTCAAGAACACGTAGCCGCGCGAATATGGATACTTTCCACGCCGTCGGAATACTTCCACCAGCCCGGCTCCGAACGCGATGAGCACCGGTAGCGGCAGCTTGACGCCGATGAACAGAAAATAAAAGTACCACGGGTTTCCGCCCGGCGTTTGCAGGAGGTCGTTAACGAAGAGCTTGTCCATGACCAGATAGCCGTGATGCGTGAGCAGCTCTTCGTTGACGTACTTCCACAAGTAGCGCCACGTCTCCGGGAAGAAAGCAGCGGGATTGAATATCACAAACGCGGCCAGCAGCGCGGCAAAGTACTTCGCCCACATCCTGCGAGTCAAGGGCTGGTTGTTGCGTCGGTCGTATCCGACGAGCGTGTAAAACAAAGCGTTCAGGCCGAAGTAGTGAGGAAAGTACTTCGAAGCCATCATCAGTCCGAAGGCGGCTCCTGCCAGCGCAAAGAGTCGTTCTTTTCCCCGCAAGTCTGAGGCACGCACCTGCTTGGCTCGATGGTACAAATAGAAGCCGCAAAACATGAAGAAGACCAGGAGCGTGTCTTCCTTTGCCGTGCGATTAAACCAGATCGCATCGAGACCCAGAGCCCAGAGCAGGGATGTGATTAGTCCGACTCTGAATCCCAGCAAGCCGGTAGTCAGCAAGAAGAGCGGCACGACCGTGAGCGCTCCAAAAGTGGCGTTCGGCAGCCTCAACGCAGCTTCTTCCGACAGCGGCAGATGAAGCGTGTTTCCCACCACGTGATTCCACGCTCCTGCCGTGTGCACCGAAGCGTAGCAGAGCAGCTTCATCACCATCGGGTGCTCGGCGTTGGCAGTGAAATCGCCCTGTTCATAGCAGCGAACGGCAAATATCTTGTTCGCCTCGTCCTCGGCGAAGCCGGCCGCGTCCAAACGATAAACGCGAGCAGAGAATCCGACGACTACGACGATGATGACGATCAGCAGCTTCCGCCGCTCGAGTCTGTCAAACAATCCGAGCCTGGGTTCTAACTTCGGCAGGTCAATCTGAGCGTAGCTTATGTCCAGTTCGTCAACCGTTCGCATTCAACTCTCCAGCTAGCTCAAAGACTCTGCCCGTCGAATTGATACCGTGGAAGACTAGTCAAGGGTATTTCTCAGGAGGTGACTGCAAACTGAAGCACCGCGCCCAGTCACGTCGATAGGGTTGTCAGTATAGTGCACTGATCCTCCGATGGAATTTGACAACTGGAGACATTCTAAAAAGCGAAAGGTGAAAACTCAAACCAATTCACGATTCGCTGTTTGGCGCCTGGCACTGTACAAGAAAAAAGGGCCGCTGCTGGTTTGCAGCGGCCCGGCAGCACGGAGGATGGTCGATGCCCCTTATCAGGCCCTGATAAGGCCCTGATAAGGTTGGATCAATCGGCCTTCTTGCGTATGAACGCAGGAACGTTGATGTCTTCCCGGCGCAGTGGGTCAGGCGTGCCAATCGGCCCCGTAACGCGAGCCTCAGCCACAGCCGGTTGGGGAACAGCGAAAGGACGCGACGGCTCGGCGATCGCTGCGGCCTTGTCGAAGCCGGTCGCAATAACCGTGATCTTCATCTCATTAGTAAGTCGCTCGTCAAGCACCGCGCCGAAAATAATATTCGCGTCGGGATCAGCCGCGTCGTGAATTATGGACATTGCTTCGTTGACTTCGAATAACGTCAGGTCCGCGCCCCCGCTCACGTTAACCAGCAATCCTTTCGCTCCTTCGATCGAGGCTTCCTCGAGCAGCGGACTGGAGATGGCACGTTGAGTCGCTTCCATCGCCCGATTGTCGCCGGTCGCCGTGCCAGTGCCCATGAGCGCCATACCCATTCCTTCCATGATTGCCTTCACATCAGCGAAGTCAACATTGATCAGACCCGGTACCGTGATGATGTCGGAGATACCCTGCACCGCTTGAAGCAACACGTCGTCGACCAATCTAAACGACTCATGAAAGCGTGTGCCTTTCGGCACGGCGTTGAGCAGCCGCTCATTCGGAATCGTAATAACCGTGTCCACGCATTCGCGCAACTCGTTCAAGCCCTGCTCGGCCTGACGCTGACGGCGGCGGCCTTCAAATCGAAACGGCTTGGTCACGACCGCAACGGTGAGTGCGCCTAGTTCAGTGGCGAGGCTGGCAATGATCGGGCCGGCTCCGGTGCCGGTTCCGCCGCCCAGTCCCGCGGTGATGAAAACCATGTCCGATCCTTCAAGCGCCTCGATGATTTTTTCGGTGTCTTCGAGAGCCGACTGGCGGCCCTTCTCCGGATCGCCGCCAACGCCAAGTCCGCGTGTCAGCTTTTCACCGATCTGAAGTTTGACGGAAGACTGAGAGGCCTTGAGAGACTGGAGGTCAGTGTTGGCAACCAGGAACTGGACCCCCTGGATTCCAGCTTCGATCATTCGGTTGATCGCGTTGCTGCCTCCTCCGCCGATACCGATGACTTTTATGGTTGCCCCGCTGACGGGCTGTTCGGAATCATCAAAGACTATAGACCCGCTTCGCATCTCCCTACGTTGGTCCAACGCCATTATTCGTGCCTCCTGCAAGCAATCGAGCAACAGGTGAGCGACCGGGCAAACGACGCGCTTAAGCAAGCGTGCCGCTCGCACAAGAATTCACGTTCGCATTTCAACAAGTTCTTGCACACTGCCAGGATCATTTCTCAACTCGCAATAACCCAAGTTGTCGCCCGTGTGGGCGCTCGAGCCAAGCGGCCGTCCTATGGGGGTTCTCCTAACAGTGCCTTTGAGGCTGGCAACCCGTTACTACAATATATGGTAGCCTATTTTTCTGAAGACGCCCCAAATGGTAGCACAGTCGCCTGTGCCCTACAACCTTTTTTTGCCTCGCTCAGCAACATTTCCAAAGAAAATTAACGAAGCCACCGCTTCCAGAAGCTCGGCTGTTTCGGAGCACCGTCCTTCAACGAGTGAATCCTTTTCTGGTTCATTTGCTTGTGGAACCCGTACAGCATCGTCCCGACAACCGTCGCGAAAGCCGGGCTGTCAATTTCGCC
>JADGNW010000425.1 GCA_017883315.1 Blastocatellia bacterium
CACACGGACAAGCGTGTGCTCGTTGCCTCTCGGAAACAGAGCGCCGGTGGTATTCTCAGCAACACCTTCGACCCAGACGTGTAACGGGCTAGAGGATCTGCTGATAACCGGAGCATGCTTCCAGTTCATCGGGGCTCCGCCGACACAGACGTTGTTCTCGGTGACGAGCGTGTACTTGCAGGAGTGTGGAACCTCTAACATAGTCCTGCCGTGTGGGGGTGCGCAGGCGTTCACGATCATCAACAACAACCTGATCGACGTGAACTTCTGTCTGACCAGCGCGCAGGCCGGGAAGAAGTACCAGGTGTTCGTAACCAACGCGTTTGGAACGAGCCGGAACACGGGAACGTGCAACGCGCCTGTCCAAGCGTGTACCGTTGGAAATACAGGAAACGAGCAAGGAGTTCTGGTAACGTTCCAGTGCAACGCGCCTGGGACGCCTATTCCTGGTGGAACGCCTGTGACTGCGACGGTGACAAGCTGCCATCTTGACAGACAAGACACCGGACAATTCTTCCTAGATGTGACAGGAACAAACATCAAGGAAGGGGCCACGGCAACAGTGGGTGGTGTGACACCGAAGAAGATCAAGGTGATCGCGGTGGAACCAGGGACTAACAACCCGACAACGCTGAGACTGCTGAAGAAGGTATGCAATGGTCTGCCGGGAGCCGTAGTAATAACGAATACGGTGACGAACGGTGGAGTATCGGCGCCCTTCAACTGCACTGAGCGATGCCCGAGTCAATAACAAGTCAAGCAAGGGTGAGAGGAGCGATCTTCTCACCTCGCTTGCAAAACCCGAGGAGGACCACGACGAGTGGTCCTCCTCTTTTTTGTGTGCGCCCACCGCGAGGTCGGATCTGAAGGAAGCTAAACGCAAAGCGCTGGCCTGACGAACAGGAATCGTGAAAGTGGTGCGCAGTACCCGGGGCGGGCTGATGCTGTACGAAGGAATAGTTGCGGAGATGGTGGAAAGATAGCGAGGTTTGTGAAGCGATCATCCCCCTTCGAGTGGGGGCGTTGAACGATAGGCTGGATGTGCTACTCCGGCGACTCAAGAGGCTTATCAAAGTCACCGACTTTTTGTTGGGGCACGGGACGAGCTTGGCGGGGTTGACAATGAATTGCCCCGCCCGTTATAGTTTCCCGTTTGGAGCGAAGGCGCTTTTTTGGTTCTGAGCATGCGGAGGCGCCTCGTTGATTGAAACCGGACGCGGAATAAACGTTATTGTGGCGTAAAAGGAAGCGGGGTAAACCTGATTCCCGAATTCACAACGAAGTTGCCTTGAGATCACGCCACAGAGAAGTTTGGCCCGGGGAGGCCGAATCCGCAGCTTCTTTTCAGAACATCCCCAAAAAACTAGATTAGTCGGGCTCGGTGGCGCACGAGGAAAAGAGCCACTTGGGCCCTCTGCGCTCTTGAAGCGCTGAGACGTTGAGAGAAAGTGACCTCGCGCGAGAGCCGAACTCGGGAAGTTTTCGCCGGGCACGAATGAGAGGAGCTACAGGTGCCGACACTCAGTCAGTTAGTTCGAAAAGGGCGAGAGAACGTCAAATATAAGACATCGAGCCCGGCTTTGAATTCAAGCCCGCAGAAGCGGGGCGTGTGCACTCGCGTTTACACACAGACGCCCAAAAAGCCGAACTCAGCGCTGCGAAAGGTCGCCCGTGTTCGCCTGACAAACGGGATCGAGGTCACCACGTATATTCCCGGCATCGGCCATAATCTCCAGGAGCACTCGATCGTGTTGATACGCGGAGGTCGCGTCAAGGATTTGCCGGGCGTCCGTTACCACGTGGTTCGCGGAACGCTTGACGCAGTTGGTGTTCAAGGACGCAAACAAGGCCGCTCAAAGTACGGAGCGAAACGTCCAAAGGAAGCAGCTCCGGCCAAGAAATAAGAACGTGATGCGTGAAACGTGATACGCGACTGAAAGCCAGTTGACGCATCACGTTTCACGGATCACGCATCACGGAAGGATTATGCCAAGAAGAAGAGTTGCAGCTAAGCGCGAGGTTCTGCCGGACCCACTATACAACTCGACGATGGTGACCAGGTTCATCAATTCGCTGATGTGGGACGGCGAGAAGTCAGTGGCCGAGAATATTTTCTACAGCGCGATGAAGCAGGTTCAAGAAAAGAACCAGGAGGATCCGCTGAAGACTTTCAAAAAGGCCATCGATAACGTGAAGCCGCGAGTCGAGGTCAAGTCACGTCGCGTCGGCGGCTCTACGTATCAAGTGCCTATCGAAGTTGATCAGAAGTCGCGCGGCAACAGTCTTGCGATTAGATGGCTGATCAGTTACGCGCGAGGGCGCGGCGAGAAGACAATGACGGACCGTCTCGCGAACGAGATTTTGGACGCCGCGAACAATCGCGGGAACGCCGTGAAGAAGAAAGATGACACTCACCGAATGGCTGACGCGAACAAGGCATTCGCGCACTATCGGTGGTGATAGGACGCATAGGACGAATCGGTCCTATTCATTGAACAAGCATGTCCAGGCAAGCACCACTACAACAGACCCGCAACATCGGGATCATGGCGCATATCGATGCCGGCAAGACCACGACGACCGAGCGCGTCCTTTATTACACGGGCGTCTCCTACAAGATCGGCGAGGTACACGAAGGCACTGCGATCATGGACTGGATGGAGCAGGAACAGGAGCGCGGCATCACTATCACGTCGGCGGCGACGACGTGCTTCTGGCCGCGGAACGGTGAGGACTATCGTATTAACATTATCGACACTCCTGGCCATGTCGATTTCACCATTGAAGTAGAGCGTTCATTGCGCGTGCTCGATGGCGCCGTCGCCGTCTTCGACGCCGTAGCCGGCGTGCAGCCGCAATCCGAGACCGTGTGGCGTCAAGCCGACAAGTACAATGTTCCTCGTCTCGCTTTCATGAACAAGATGGACCGGCCGGGCGCCGATTTCGACCACGCGATTCAAACGATGCGCGACCGGTTGAGCGCGAATCCGGTTGCGATCCAGATCCCGGTGGGAAGCGAAGATCAGTTTCGAGGAGTGATTGATCTGATCACGATGCGCGCAGATCTCTACAACGTTGAAGACAAGGGATCTGAACCCGACGTCGTTGAGATACCTGACGAGCTTCGCGCTGATGCCGAAGCGGCGCGCGATAGAATGATCGAAGCGCTTGCGGACGCAGATGATCAGATAGCAGAAAAATATCTTGCGGGAGAGAAGGTTACAGACGATGAGATTCGGGCGGCGCTGAGGCGAGAGACGATCGCTTTGAAGATTGTGCCCGTCGTCGCGGGTTCGGCGTTTAAGAACAAGGGCGTTCAGCCGCTTCTCGATGCGGTGGTCGATTTCCTCCCCAGCCCACTTGATGTAATGGCGGTTACGGGCGTAAATCCAAAGAGTGGAGCGGAGGAAGAGCGGCCGCCTGATCCGAAAGCGCCCTTTTCCGGACTTGTCTTCAAGATCATGGCTGACAAACACGTAGGTCAGCTTTCGTTCGTTCGGATCTATTCGGGCACTCTCAAGTCCGGCTCGTATACCCTGAACTCGACCCGAGGTTCAAAAGAACGCGTGGGCCGCATAATGCGAATGCATGCGAACAAGCGCGAAGATATTGACTTCGCCTCCGCAGGCGAGATCGTGGCAGTGGCTGGCCTTAAGCAAGTAACTACCGGGGACACGATTTGCGAAGAGTCCCGTCCAATCATCCTCGAAGCTCTTGAGTTCCCCGCGCCCGTGATATCCCAGGCTATCGAACCAAAGACAAGACCCGATCAAGAGAAGTTGAGCCTCGGTCTCCAGCGACTCGCGGCCGAAGATCCGAGCTTTAAAGTTGCGACTGATCAGGAAACGGGCCAGACCATCATCAGCGGTATGGGTGAGCTTCATCTCGAGATCATTGTCGATCGGCTCAAACGAGAGTTCGGCGTCGATGCAAACGTTGGCCGCCCGCAGGTCGCTTATCGCGAAACGATACGCAAAGCTGCGGAGGGAGTCGGCAAGTTTGTCCGTCAGACGGGTGGACGCGGTCAATACGGGCACGCCGAAGTGAAGGTAGAGCCTGCCGAACTCGGCACCGGCTTCGAGTTTGTGAACGCGATCGTCGGTGGAGTTATTCCTCGCGAGTACATTAAGCCGATTGAAGCGGGCATCAAGGAAGCGATGGAAGGTGGCGTGCTGGCGGGCTACGAAATGGTCGATGTCAAAGCAACGCTGCACTACGGAAGCTTCCACGAAGTCGACTCTTCGGAAATGGCTTTCAAGATTGCTGGCTCGATGGCGTTTAAGGACGCCGCTAAGAAAGCTAATCCTGTGCTGATGGAACCGATCATGAAGGTCGAGGTTGTAGCGCCTGAAGAGTATGCTGGCTCGATTACCGGTGACATCAACTCGCGCCGCGGCCGAATCGAGAGCATGGCCGCGAGGCCGGGCACGCAGGTCATCACTGCGCTTGTGCCGCTTTCGGAGATGTTCGGGTATTCGACCGACATGCGTTCGATGACGCAGGGCCGCGCCACTTACACAATGCACTTCCATCGTTACGAGGAAGCTCCGCGCAGCGTGCGCGAGGAGATAATAGCGAAGGTGCAAGGCACCGCAAGGTAATCATTTTTCCGACTCAGGCGAGCGCAATGACGGCGTTCGCGGAAAAAAGGAGCTAAGACAACTATGGCAAAGGAAAAATTCGACCGATCAAAGCCGCACGTAAATGTGGGAACGATCGGACACATCGACCACGGGAAGACTACATTGACGGCGGCGATCACAAAGGTGCTGGCAAAGAATAATCCAAAG
>JADGNW010000074.1 GCA_017883315.1 Blastocatellia bacterium
GATGGGCGTCGCGTCTCTGATCATTGTGCTCGCGATGATGACCGGATTCCGGAAGGAGTTTCAAGCGAAGATACTCTCCGGCACTGCTCACCTGAATCTCAGTCACAAGGAGCGCCGGCCGATCGAGAATTATCGCGAGCTTGTCAGCCGTCTGAGCGCGCTTCCTCACATTCGTTCGGCTGCAGCGACGCTATACCAGCAAGTGCTCGTACAGGGCGAGAAAGACACTGGCTTTGCGATACTCAAAGGCGTCGATATGGGCGCCCCTCCGAGTGCAAACGAGGTCTTCGGTTTTACCGTTGAAGGCAATCCGCAATCGCTCGCCGAACCCGAGACCGATCCGGACACCGGCGCGAAGATCGATCAAATAGTTCTGGGTCGCGATCTCGCTCGGACTGTCGGTCTGAAGGTCGGCGACGTGGCTACTATCATCTCCCCTCAAGGTCATCTGACGCCCGTCGGTCTCGCGCCTCGCTATCGAGACTTCAAGGTGGCGGGGATCTTTGCTTCGGGCCTCAGTGACTACGATGAGACATGGGCATACATTTCGCTGGATGCGGCGCAGCGGTTGTCGGGCGCGCAGGACGTCGCCGAAATCATCCAGATGAAAGTTGATGACGTGGATGCGGTCAAACAAATCGGCGCCCAGGTGCTCTCAGCGGTGGGTGACGATTACGAAGTGCAGGATTGGCAGCAACTGAACGCGCCGATCTACAGTGCGCTAAGCTATGAGAAGTATCTTACAGGCGTCGCTCTGCTGATCGTGATTGGAATCGCAGCTCTAAACATCATCACCGTGTTGATAATGATCGTGATGGAAAAGCATCGCGACATCGCCATACTAAAGTCGATGGGCGCAACGAGCCGCAGCGTGATGTATCTGTTCATGGCGCAAGGAGTGTCGATCGGAATCGTAGGAATCATCATCGGCGTGTTAGTGGGTGCCGGCTTTTGTTATTTCGCGAACGGCCACCAACTGATCAAGCTTCCCGCCGGTGTTTATGCCCTCGACTATCTGCCATTCCACACGACCGCGCTTGACGTTGTGATCGTTTCGGCGGTAACAGTCGCGATCAGCTTCCTATCTACTATCTTTCCGTCATTGAGCGCAGCGCGAATGGATCCGGTTGAAGCGCTGAGGTACGAATGAGCGAGGATAGAGGATTGAAGATAGAGGATAGAGTCTCAGCGCGCGGCGTCGATCTTCGATCTTCGGTCGTCGATCCTCAACCTGCGTTCGTGCGAGTTGACGGACTCACAAAGACCTACGAGTCGGGCAAGAACCGTGTCGTCGTGTTTCGGGACTTGAGACTGCAGATCGCTCAGGGTGAGATGATCGCGATTGTCGGGCCGTCGGGCGCTGGAAAATCAACTCTATTGCATCTCTTAGGAGGACTAGACCGTCCGACTTCAGGGACGGTAAAAGTGGGCGAATTTGACATCTTCAAACTTGGTGAGGTAGACTTGGCGCGGTTTCGGAACGGGGAGATTGGTTTCATCTTCCAATTTCATCACCTGCTGCCTGAGTTCACCGCCGTTGAGAATACTATGATGCCGCTTTTGATAGGGCGAAGCTCACATCAAGCGGCAATCGCGCGAGCCGAGGCGATGCTTGAGAGTGTCGGGCTCGCTGATCGGACAACGCACAGGCCCGGAGAGTTGTCCGGCGGTGAGCAGGCCAGAGTCGCGCTGGCGAGAGCGCTCGTCGGGCGGCCGCGCTTGCTGCTGGCGGACGAGCCAACCGGTGATCTCGACAGCAAAACAAGTGAAAGCATTCATACTCTCCTCAAGGAGGTCCACAGATCGCAGAAGCTGACCTCGGTGATCGTCACTCACAATGAGCGTCTTGCTTCGATCTGCGACCGCGTGCTTCACCTTGAGGATGGACGGCTGCAATAGCGACGAAGGACCGGATGACTGAACAAAGAAGGGAGCATTGCAACTTGAGAATTGCAAATTGCAAAACGCAAATTGAATGTCCGGTGCGATTTGCGGTTTGCAATTTGCAATTTGCAATTTGCAATTCCTCTTCTTCCTCGGTACAGAGGCTTCACTCTTAGCGGAACCGGCTATGTTCGAACGTTACACCGAGAAGGCTCGCCGCGTAATATTCTTCGCACGGTATGAAGCGAGCCAGTTCGGCGCGCAGGCCATCGAAGCAGAGCACATCCTGCTCGGCTTGCTTCGAGAGGACAAACAGCTAACACAGAAATTCTTCCGCAGTCCGCACTCAACCGTCGAATCAATCCGCCGCGAGATCGAAACCCGCACTCCGCTTCGAGACAAAGTGTCGGCTTCCGTGGACCTGCCGTTGTCGTCGAGCGCCAAGCGCGTGCTGAGCTACGCCGTCGACGAGAGCGAGCGGCTCGGACATCGCCACATTGGGACCGAACATTTGTTGCTTGGCATTCTTCGAGAAGATAAATCATCGGCAGCCGAGATATTGTACGAGCGCGGCTTGCGACTCAATCAGATTCGTGACGACCTCAATCGCGCGCAACACAACGAACGGCTATCGGCGCAGAAGAAGGACGCGCCTCACCTTGCCGAGTTCAGCCGCGACTTAACCGAAGCGGCGCACAACGACCTGCTGGATCCGTTGATTGGCCGCCAGGCCGAGACCGAGCGCGTGATCCAAATACTTTGCCGCCGAACCAAAAACAATCCCGTGCTGATTGGCGAACCTGGGGTCGGCAAGACCGCAATTGTCGAAGGCCTGGCTCAACGAATCGTCGCGGGTGATGTGCCGCCGTTCTTAAGAGACAAACGAATACTCGCGCTCGACCTGTCGCTGGTGGTCGCCGGCACAAAATACCGCGGCCAGTTTGAAGAGCGGCTGAAAACGATCATGCGCGAGCTGATCGAGAATCCGCACTACATCATTTTCATAGACGAGCTTCACACGCTGGTCGGCGCAGGCTCGGCGGAAGGCTCACTTGACGCGGCGAATATTCTCAAGCCGGCTCTCTCGCGTGGTGACATCCAATGCGTAGGTTCAACGACTCCTTCTGAGTTTCGCAAAACAATCGAGAAGGACCGATCGCTTGAACGGCGCTTCCAGGCAGTGAAGGTGCCGCCGCCAACTGAAGATGAAACCGTCAAGATACTGGAAGGCATAAAGGAACGATACGAGACCTTTCATCAAGTGCGCTACACGGACGACGCCATCGAAACCGCAGTGTACGGATCGCAGCGATACATTCCCGATCGATTCCTTCCCGATAAGGCCATCGACCTCATCGATGAGGCCGGAGCGCGAGTGAAACTGCGCGAGACGAATCTGCCGGCGGAGATACTTGATTGCCAACGGAAGCTTCGCCGTCACACTGCCGCTTTCGACCGCGCCACAGCCGAGCGCGATTTCGAGCGCGCGAAGATATTCAAGCAGAAGGAACAGGAAGAACTCGATCGCCTGGCTACGCTTCGCGAATCGCACAACCTGATCGCGGAGCACTTCCCGGTCGTCACGCGCGACGACATCGAAGAAGTCATCTCGCGTTGGACCGGTATTCCGATCACGACGCTTGAAGAAGAAGAGTCAGCAAAGCTGCTACGCATCGAGGCTGAGCTGCACAAGCGAATAGTCAGCCAGAGTCGCGCGATCTCTGCGCTCTCTCGCGCAATCCGCCGCAGTCGCGCCGGGCTGAAGAATCCAAATCGGCCAGTCGGCTCATTCCTCTTTCTCGGACCGACGGGCGTTGGAAAAACCGAGGTCGCGCGTTCGCTTGCAGAGTTTCTGTTCGGGTCTGAGCGCGCCCTGCTCCGGTTTGATATGTCCGAGTACATGGAAAAGCACGCGGTCTCGAAGTTGATCGGCAGCCCACCCGGCTACGTCGGACACGAAGAGGGCGGACAGCTCACGGAGAAGGTCAAGCGCAATCCGTATTCAGTGTTGCTTCTGGACGAGATCGAGAAGGCGCATCCCGATTTGTTCAACATCCTGCTTCAGGTGTTCGAGGACGGCACGCTTACTGACTCGCTTGGCAATACCATCGATTTTAAGAACACCATTCTCATTATGACGTCGAACATCGGCGCGCGATTCATCCAGAAGCGCGGCCACATGGGGTTCCAGGCATCGGCGCGCACACAGCAGGCGACCGTAGAAGAAGGAGTGCTTCAAGCGGTCAAGCAGACTTTTAATCCGGAGTTCATCAACCGGCTTGATGAGATTATCGTATTCGAGCCGCTCACCGATGCTGACCTGTTCGAGATCGTTGGACTGCTGATCGCGCAGCTCAATCGCACTCTTATCCGGCGCAAGCTTCAGGTGCAGATGGCCGAAGAAGCAAAGCGATGGATAGTCGAGAAGACTTGCTCGGACCGGACTTATGGCGCCCGGCCTTTGCGCCGCGCGCTGCAGAAACACGTCGAGGATCCACTCTCGGAAGCGCTGATTGGCGGGAGCTTCCGTGAGGCTTCGGTGATCGAAGTCTATTTGGACGGCGACTCGCTCGGCTACCGTTCCGTCGAGCTTGAAGAACTGAGCGACGAATTGCTGGTTCAATAGCGCCAGTGGTTCGATAGTCACTGTCGAGCCTTTTAGTCTGCAATAGGGTTCCGAAATCCCTTCTCCCCTCAGCGAGATTCCCAAACGTCAACTCGCAATCCGGTAAGTATTGGCTCCTTGGTATGAGTATGAAAGCTCGATCGGACGCCCAAGCGCGCGCGACAAAAGACTTTGGCAGTTGGCTTTGCGCTCCGCATTTTTGTTACAATAAGCGATCAACCGAGCGTTCTATATTCGTTGAGGAAGGAAGACGCTATCCGTGAGTCGATGAAGTCGGACTGTCATTGCGAATCATGCGCCGGTCTGACAGCGACGGAATCAAGCGTAAATCAAGATAATAATCGCCGGCGACTTGCTCAGGTGACTAAGAAGGTTCGGAACAGGATCAAACGAACTCAGCATTTCCAGGGAGCGTGCATTTGTATATGAGTAAGCGTGTTGTTTGGGTCGTAGCAGCGCTCGTAGCAGCAATCAGTTGGCCTATTAGTGGACGGGTTGCTCTCCTTCAGCCATTCGCACTTGCAAGCCGCGTTCAGAACGTTACCGTGGAGCAAGTCTCGATCCGCGGTAATCGCCGCATTCCGGAATCTACTATCAAGATTTGGATCGGCACTCGCGAGGGCGATCAATACAGTCCAGTCCAGCTTGACCGCGATGTCCGGGCTTTATACGCGCAAGGCCATTTCGAAGACGTCAAGGTCTATGCCGAAGAAGGAACGCGCGGGGGAAAAATAATAACGTTTGAAGTTGTAGAGCGGCCGCTGCTCCTTGACATAAAATACGAAGGGCTCAAGTCGGTTCAGCAATCGACCGTCCTCGAGGAGTTTCGCAAGCGTTCCGTTGGGCTTTCAAAGGAATCACAATACGACGCAGTAAAGGCCAAGAGGGCAGCTTCTGTAATCAAGGAGCTGCTCGCTAACGAAGGCCATCCCGAAGCTACCGTCGACCCGATTCGTGAAGATATCTCGAAGACCGCCGTAGCGTTGACCTTCCGGATCAACGAAGGCCCGCGCTTCCGCGTTGCTACTATCGAGTTCGAGGGCTGCAAGGTCTTTTCCGCCTCTTACCTCCGAGGCCAGATGAAACTTGTGAAGCAGCTCGGGCTCTTCACGACGTTCACTTCGAAAGACATCTATCACAAAGAAAAACTCGAGTCCGACCTGGATCGCCTGCGCGTGCTGGTCTACGCGGATCACGGTTACTTGAAGGCGCATTTCGGCGAACCTCGCGTTGAAGAAGTGGGCCAGGTGGGCACGTGGGTTCCGCTCATCGGTCACAAAGGTCGTGGTATTAAGATCGTCATCCCGGTGGACGAAGGCCGCCAGTATCGAGCAGGCGAAATCAAAGTCGAAGATAACACTGAGTTCACCGCAGACGAGATCAAGGGTGTGGTCGGACTGAAGACAGGCGACGTGATCAAGGGCTACAGCGTTGTTCAGAAGGGACTCGAGAATTTGAAGAAGCTGTACGGCTCGCGTGGATACATTCAATTCAACTCGGGATTCGTGCCGGACTTCAAAGACGATCCGAACGATATTGAGAAAGGCGTGGCTGACATTACCTTCAGCGTTGAAGAAGGAAAGCAGTACACGCTCCGCAGGCTCGAGTTCATCGGCAATACGTTCACGCGCGATAACGTGATTCGCCGTGAAGTGTTATTGAACGAGGGTGAGCGGTATAACGAACAGTTGTGGGACCTCAGCCTATTGCGACTGAACCAACTTGGTTACTTCAATCAAGTGAAGAAAGAAGACGCGACGGTCAACACCAACGAAAAGGAAGGCCAGGTTGACCTCACTGTAAAGCTGGAGGAAAAAGGCCGGCAGCAGATCAGCTTCAGCGGGGGCGTGTCGGGAATCGGCGGCTCTTACATCGGTATTCAGTACTCGACTAACAACTTGCTGGGTTACGGCGAAGCGTTGTCGTTTAACGTGTCTACCGGTAATCTGCAGAAGGTCATCTCGTTCGGCTTTACGGAGCCGTATTTGAAGGGAAAGCCGATCAGCGTAGGCTTTAACATTTCCTATCAGGACTATCAATTCGTCGGGCAGGGCTTTGGAGCGCTGACCGCACAAGACGTCCTCGCTTCCTACGGCGGCACTTCGTTGTTCACGCAGCAGACAAAGGGAGCCTCGGTGACGGCCAGCGCGCCTCTCAGCTACTTCGCCAAGCGTTTCAGAATGGGAAGATTCATCAGGCTGGGTCTTTCTTATTCCTTCTCGACTACAAACATCCTCGATCCGGCTGTAAACCGGGACAGCGATCCTACTAATGACATTCTTGTGACGTTTCGCCAGAGCGGGGTGACGCAGTCGACGGTGACGGAGTCGGCCTCCTACAACACGCTCAATTCTTCGCTCGATCCGACGAAGGGTACGGCGGTGACGTTGGCCCTGGCATTCTCGGGCGGACCCCTGGGCGGAAAAGTGAACCTCATACAACCCAGTTTCGAATATAAATCGTTTCGCCCGTTCTTCGCTGGTCGTGAGGCACGTGCTCGACTCGAAGCGGGCAAGCCGACTCGCACGCTTGGTTTCCGATTTCTCTTCGGACACATGAGCCCGTTTGGCACGCCATTCGACTCGAATTCGCTGTCGTTCGTCGGAGGCACTCCGTTGTACTCGCGCTTCTTCCTTGGCGGTGAGCAAGACATACGCGGCTACAACGTGCGGAGCATTTCGCCCAC
>JADGNW010000426.1 GCA_017883315.1 Blastocatellia bacterium
ACAGCCACCAGCCGCCCGCTACCGGGTCACTGGTCTTTGACACTCCGATGCATTCATAGAATGAGTTGCCCGGAAATGAGGTAAAAGCAAAATCGGTAACCACCCATCGGTTAGCCAGATGATCGTAAAACACGACGCCGTCACCGTCGTTTAGATTATTGCCGCAGGGCGTCGAAGACCCCAATGCTGAAAAGAACGAATTGAAAGTCGTCGGACCGGAAAGCGTCGTACCCGTCTTGCTGAACACTTGAATCGACGAATTGACGGATTGGATGTAGTGATTGGGCCCGACATCCCCATCTGTATCCGAAGGAATGAGATTACTAAGGCTCGTCGCGGCCGTCACGCCGCCAAAATTCTGAATAGGTGACGGCATAGAAGGAGGGATTGCCGGCGGATTGAATGGCCGCGTGGGATCTGTCACGCCGTGACCGGTCGTCTCCGGGTGCCTTTTCAGGCGTTCCTCTTCTTCTGACTTCCTGGGCGGAATGTATGGAAGCTTTCTTAGATCCTCGTCCTGCGAAACAGGGCCGATGAGTTGAACGACGTCGGGCCCGCTGGCAAGCGTCGCTTCCGCGGAAGCCTGACGACCTTGAGATGTGCGTTGATTTGTTTCCTGCGCTCGGCCCGGCAGGCGCATCCGGCGTCCGCCCCCAGACCTGGACGCTTGATCTCTGGAATCGTCTTCGGATTTAAGACCTGAGACCGATGAGGCCGACCGCTTGTCTGGCTCCAGTTCACTCGTTGGCTTGTCGGTGCCAGACTTTTCCTGCGTCGCCAACTGTCTTTTCTCCTCGGGCTGACTGACTGGAGGTGCCTGTGCCTTGGAAGAAGATTCGACGGAGGTTTCCGCGCTGATCGAGTCCGGTTTTGAAACGGGCGCGCTCTTGTCTACCCGAAGCCCCTGCGTCGAAGGCTTGGCAGAAGCCGGCCTCGCTTCTCCCGGACGACGGGATTCCTTGCGCTTGCTGAGTCCAGATGCGTTCTCTTGCAAGTCGTTCCTGGAGGCCTCTTTGGTGTCGGCTCTCGGATCGGTAGCTCTCGCGTCTGAAGAACTGTCGCTCGCTCGCCTGGTAGTCTCAATCTCGCGGCTTCGCTGTTGATTGTTCACACATCCCTGCAGGAAAGTCCCCGCGACAAAAGCGACGAGGCACAGCGATGTCAATGCGAATCGAATGGTCCCGGTTTTCTTGTTCGCCGATGAATGTGGTGAGACGAGTGCCGATTTGTTACTCACAATTTCGATCCTTCTGGATTATGGGGCTAGTCAATTCCTAATACTGCGAGTCATATTCTCCGACGTTGATGGTACTCACGGCGATAAGTTGTATTGACCTTCAACGCCGCGATTACAAGATGATCGTAGCTTGCTGGTTGAGTTATGACCAGTCTGTAGCCTGTCTCTTTCTTTGAAACCCGATCCTCAATGCTTGCTCAATCCGTCACGCGCGCCTTTGTTGGCCGTCTCCGCTTGATCTATCGCGTCCCGAAGCGCAGACGTCTCGTTTTCATTTTTCATCTCGGCCGACAGCGCTCGCAGCGCTTGCAAGTGCCGGTCGGTCGCGTCACGCAGAAGGGTTAGCGCCTTGGGCAACGATGCGCTCTTCGGGTTCCTTTCGTAAGCGTCTTCCAGTTTAGCCATACACTCCGCGATTGCCTTAGCGTAGTGGCGAAGGAACTCCGCCCGGCTCGCTTTTTGCAGCGCGCCCCACTCGCGTTCTTCCCCTTCGACTTTCTTATCGGGCTTATCGGACGTATCGGGCCTATCAGGCTTTCCCAAAATGGCTTTGATTCTCCGGTCCGCAATCTTCATGAAGACTTTGACCCGTGCCTCTGCAGCCTGAGCCTCACGAACGTGATCGTCTTCTTCTTCAGTGAGATAGTCGCCAGGTAGCTGCGAAGGCGATCGCTCTAGCAAACCAGCATTTGAACCGCTGAGATCGCGGACGAACGCCGATGCGGTTTGGAAACCGGCATCAGTCGAAAGAGCAACCGTGCGAAACGTGAGCTGCCGTGGGAAAGCCGGTCTCTTTTTCGGAGGAGGTTCTCTCTCCGGTGTTTCGCTGTTCGGTTTCTTTTCCTCCTCTGGATCCTTCAACACACCGCCGGATGCGAACGCTTCGTTCAACGCCTGCACTCGAAGCTGCTTTGCATGTTTGAGCGCTGCATCGGCAAACCCTTCGCGCTCGCTGGGAAAGAGCCGGTCAATCGACTCGAGCGTCTTGATCTGTCTGTACAGAGTTTGCTCGATTCTTTTTGCGAGCGTTCGTCTTCCATCTTTCAGCGCGAAGGTCTCCTTGCCGGCTTCCGCTACGGCTTTGTTGTATATATCCAGCTCGCGCTCCGCCGCATCGTGGTTGTTCACTCTGATCGCGTCGAACGCTCCCTGAAGATGCGCGTCCGAGAACTTCAGATAAACCTCGACGGCCCTCTTGGGACTGTGGGCCTGGGCCTCGGCTAGCGACGCCTTCTCGGACTCCGAAAGAAGCTGACCGATCGGTCTTGGATCAACCGGCAGCGGCGGCTCGGGCAACTGAATTTGCGCGAGGGAGGTGGTCGCTGTAGCGACGAGTACACACGGAATGAAGACGAAGCAGCACGCGCGCCTGACGTTGGAAGAGATCGTCCGAATGTAGGCTGCCTTGCGATTCATTTGCTCTTTGCTTTCGCTGCCGAGTTGCATTTGCGCTCTTTGATCAATCGCTGCAATTGAAGCGACCTGGTGTTCGCCTCTTCGATTTCATTCTTGTTCGCAACCGCGTCCGCTCGTCGCACGAATTCCTTATAACTTTTGTAAGCCTGCTCGCAGTCTCCGAGATGGTCCAGCGAAATTGCCAAAAAGAAGTAGCTGGCCTGGACCTCGGGCCGGGTATGTATGATCCAAATGAACTCACGAGCGGCTTCCGGATACCGCTTTAACTTGAACAGCGCGGTGGCAAGACTTGCATGCGGCGGATAGTTGTCCGGCTCCCGCGAGATCGCTTCCGCGAGCACTGGCAATGCCGCTTCGTATTGCATCGAGCGAACCAGCGAGGCGCCCAATTGAACTCGCGCACCGTTATCGTTTGGATTTGCCTCGACCGACCGCCGGTAATAGTCCGCAGCCACGGCAGGCTTTTCTTTGAAGTAAAAGTCGCCGGTTCGAGTCAGCAATTTGGCATCGGTTGGTTTAGCGGCGATGACGCGAGCGATTTCCTTTTCGGCCTCATCGGCCTGGTCGTTCTCGACCATCAAGCAGGCCATCTCGATTCTACTAGCCAGGTCGTCCGGTCTCTCTAATAACAACCTTCGATAAAGCTGAATCGCCGCTTGCAACTGGCCCGCTCGCCTGTGCAGGTCCGCAAGCTTGATCGCAGCTTCACGAGAGGGCTGCGAGCGATACGCCGCGCTGTACTCCTCGATCGCTTTTGCAACTTCGCCTCGTGCTTCAAGCAAACGGCCTCGCCCCTCGTGCGCGGTCGCGTTGCTCGAGTCCATCTCTATCGCGCGAGAATAATCCGCAAACGCCTCGTTCTGCCTGCCTAGTCGCTCCTCCGCAACTCCGAGCAGTGCGTACGCAAGCGGCGTTTCTTCGTGCAGTTCGATGGCGGCATGCAAGTGCTCGATTGCCGGCTCCGGTTTTCCCAGCTTGAGAAGAGCGCTCGCGTAATAGATGCGCACGCCGGTCAGCTTAGGCTCCAGCTCGACTGCTCGCGCGAGCTCGCGAGCGGCAGCTTCGGTCTGTCCTCTATCCAGCCACATCTGTCCAAGCGCGCGGTGCGCGCGCGCGAACTTGGGTTCGAGCTCGGTCACCTTCTTCAGGTCTGCTTCGGCTTCGTTCTCGCGACCGAGCGCGAGCAGCGCGGTCGCTCGCTGATAGTACGCTTGAAACAGAGAGGGGTCGGACGAAACCGCGGCGGTGTAGAGCTTCACCGCAGAGTTAAGATCACCGCGCTGTTGAGCGGTTTGCCCTTCGTCGAATGCCTCCGCCGCGCTTCGCTGAGGGTTCGGCGAAATGGCGCGACTCGATTGAGCCAACAAGACTCGCGAAGGAAGAACGATGAGAGCGAGGGAGGCTAAGAAAGCAAACAAGCGCATCGCAGTTACGACCTCGGAAGTCGATCATAGCATCTGCTCTAGTGAGCTTCAACGCGCCGGTCTGGCGCGTTCCCTTTATTGCCAATTCGCGTTGATCGGGTTGAGAACCTTCAAGCCAGGGAACCTCGCGAAGTCGCGATCGGTGGTATAAAGGACGGCTCCATGCTCCATAGCGAGGGCGGCCAGGTGCGCGTCCATTACTAGCGGCCCGCGCACTTGCCCGCCTATAAGCAGTCGCCTGAATATCTCCCAATGACGTTGGCCGGGAGACACGATTCTGACCATTGGCCGTTCTATCCAGGCCGAGACCTCAGCGGTAGCTTCCCTGATCGTTAACGGTCGGCTAAACGCTCGAGGATTGGTACCAATCCGAACGAAGGCTGTGATGCTCTGCCAGGACAGCCCAAACAATTCCGGGCGCGACAGTGATTCTTCAAGCCAATTGCGCGCCTGTTGATGCTCAGCCGCCGAGGTGTTGTAGGCATACAGCAAAAGGTTGGCGTCGACAATGATCATCGGTGACTTGAGCCCTCAGTCTGTTCCAGCAAATCGCCGATATTGTCGTAGTCCATACCAGCGCGACGGCCCATCGCGCGCACTCGAGCTTTGAAGCGCTTCACTTTCTTCGTTTCGCTCTGGGCTTGAAAGCCTGCGCGCAAAAGATCGTTGACGGTGTCTTTGAAAGTCCCGCCACGTTTACGCAGCTCTTCATCAATTCTAGCTGCTACATCGTCGTCTAAAGTAAGGGTCGTCCTCATGGCGTCACCTTATCCCCGGAGACATCATGATGTCAAGCACAAGGCATCTTTTCATCACGTAGAGACAGTTGATTGTCTGACTTGTCACGAACGGAGAGCAGGTCAAAACTGGTGAAAGCTGGCTCCAAACCTAGGCGGCGCCGGCTTGCTGCTGGCCGAGACCTTTGTGGTAGATCTCACTTATCAGCTCCCTCATCGCGCGGCCATCGATGGGTTTCGACAGTAAGTAGCCTTGCACGTATTCGCAGTTCATTCCCGTTAGCTGAAGTATCTGCTCTCGAGTCTCAACGCCCTCGGCGACAACGTCCATTCCAAGATTGCCGGCAAGCGCTAGAATCGTCTTCACGATCTCGGTGTTCTTCGGCAGGTTGATCCTCGACACGAATGAGCGGTCGATCTTCAGCGTGTCGATAGGAAAGCGGTGCAGATAGCTCAGCGATGAATAGCCCGTCCCGAAATCATCAAGCGACAAACGAATTCCAAGAGCCTTGATTCGTCTCAGAGTCATAGCCGCGTCGTCAATGTTCTCGATGATCGCGCTCTCTGTGATCTCAATCTTCAGGGTGCTCGCCTCAATACCGGTCTCGCTCAGAATTTGGGAGATGCGATCAATCAAGTCGGGTTGTGAAAGCTGTTTCCCCGAAAGATTGACGCTCATGCTGAGAGGCGGGTCGGACGGAAATTGCTCTTGCCATAATCGCAGTTGCTGACAAGCTTCTCGCAGCACCCACTCTCCGAGTTGAATTATCAGCCCGGTCTCTTCAGCAACCGGGATGAACTTCAGCGGCGAAACGTAGCCATGCTCCGGATGCTCCCATCGCACCAGCGCTTCGAAGCCGCTGATGCGCCAGGTCTCAAGCGATATTATCGGTTGATAATGGACGCGAAACTCATCGTGCGCGAGCGCGCGACGCAAGCCGGTCTCCAACTGCGAGAGCGCCGCGTTCCGCACGTGCATGCCTTTGTCGAATAGCTCGAAGCAGCCGCGGCCCTGGTCCTTTGCGCGATACATCGCTGTGTCCGCGTTGCGCAGCAGCTCGTCGGGTTGCTCGGAAGCCGTCTGGTTGAGCGCAATACCAATACTTGCCGAGATGAAGACCTCATGCCCGCTGAGGTTGAAAGGCGAGGCAAGGCGTTCGCGGATTCGCTCGGCCGCTTGAACAGCGTCGGTAACGTGTTTGACGTGCTCGAGGATGATCGCGAATTCATCGCCGCCGAGCCGCGCTACTATGTCGCCCGGGCGAAGACAGGACTCGAGCCTCCGCGCGGTCGCGATGAGCAACTGATCGCCGATCTGATGGCCCAGGCTGTCGTTTACTACCTTGAAGCGGTCCAGATCCAGAAACAGCACTCCGAATGTATACCCCGCGCCCTCTTTCACTTTCGTCAGCGCATGAGTCAGTCGCTCCATAAACAACACGCGATTCGGCAAGCCTGTTAGCGCGTCGTGAAATGCGTTGTGCAATAACTTCTTCTCGGCTTGCTTCTGATCGGTCACGTCGGTGAGCGAACCAGTCATCCGATAAACGTGACGGTTCGAGTCCATCACCGCCAGACCTCGGCTCAACATCCAACGGTAGCTTCCATCCTGTCTGCGCACGCGATGTTCGCTTTGAAATTGCGGCGTGAGACCGAGCAGATGCGACATGATCTCAGACTGCACCCGCTCGATATCGTCGGGATGAACCCGCTTGAACCATTCATCAGGCGTGTGGTTCAAGTCGCTGGCGCCAAGGCCGAGCATCGCCTTCCAACCGACGCAGAAGTGCATTTCGTTGGTTTCGAGATCCCATTCCCACAGCCCGTCGCTTGCGCCGCGAAGTAACATCGCACAACGCTCCTCGCTTGCGTTGAGCGACTCGAACGCCTTCTCTCGCTCGGACATAGCCTGATCCAGCTCGAGGGTTTTGCGCCTCAGCTCGAGCCTGGACATTATGGCTTGCGCTAACGAACCAAGCGATCGAGACTGGGCCTCGCTGAGCTGCCGAGGCTTATCGTCCATGACAGAGAGCACTCCGACGAGAAATCCGTCAGGCGTCGACAAAGGCGCTCCGGCATAGAAACGAATTCCATTTCCTCCGGACTGCGATGCAGATCTCTTGAAACTCGGATCGGTCAGTGCATCCGAGACCACCAATCGGCCGCGTTCGAGAATAGCTCGTGATATGAAACTATCTTCGCTAGCAGTCTCAGCGACGCCCGTTCCAGCTCTTGAGATGTGTTCGATACGGTCGGGCTTCGTGACGCTCAGCACGGCGGCCGGCGCTCCGCAGACTTCAGCCGCCAACTGAGTGAAGTCATTCAGAAATCCGTCGGACTCCAACGAATGAATCTGATAACGGACCAGGGCGTCGAGTCTCTGTGCGTCATCTTTCGGCGGCGGCGGTATTATCGCCGAATCCACTCTTATTAGCTCTGCGCTCAATAGTTGCTCCATTCAAGAGTCTTTTCGCGCTTCGAGCGAGGCCCAGCGTCTGAGACCACGCGCGACGCAGACTTATTCCGCGTCTGGGCGTGGCAAGGACAATGCCACGTGGAAAGATGCTACAAGTTAGGTTAAATGAACCAGCCGCATGCTACTGGCACATTTCAATCCGTAGGAATGACTGATCAGATTGATCGAGAACTATCATTGTGAACGATGCGACCAACTAACCGATAAGGACGTCCATTGGAAGAATCACAGGTTGGGAGGGAGGGCTTGCCCCCGCGCTGGATGGTCGAATGGAGGTACTATCCTGGAAGAGCGGGGGCAAGCCCTCCTTCCCGACTTGTGCCCTTCCCAAGGGACGACGCAACGGATTTATCATCTCCTCACTGACAATCCTTAGCCCGCTACTCCCTCGAGTTTGTCTTCGAGGCTGCCAAAAATCTCCTGAAGCTGCTCGAGCACCGACTGCTCGGCTTTCCAGAATCCGCGGCCCGAAGCTTCAAGGAGACGGCCGACCAGCGTTCGCGCCGAGTGCGGATTCAGCGAGCGCAATCGCTCGAGCATTTCTTCGTCAAGCACGAAGGTCGCCGCCACTTCGTCATAGACCCAATCGTCAACCGCATTGGCAGTCGCCGACCACCCGAACGTGTTCGTCACGTGATGCTCGATCTCGGCCACGCCGCTGAACCCGTGACGCAACATGCCTTCGAACCATTTTGGATTCAGCGTCTTCGTTCTCGTTTCGAGTCTCACCGTCTCTTCGAGAGTTCGAATCTTGGCTCCGGGCGAGAGCGAGTCTGACAAATAGATTGTCGGCCGCGCGCCCGTTTGTTTCTCAACCGCTTTCGAGACGCCGCCCAGATATTCAAAGTAATGATCGACGTCTGTAATCCCAACTTCAGTCGTGTCGATGTTTTGATAGGTCACCTCGACTCGTGACAGCGCGCGTTCCAGCAGCTTGCGCGATTCACGTCCATCGTAGTTCCTGCCTTGCGAGTCGCGCCCGTAAGCGAAACACTTCCGTGTGACAAACAGATCGCCAAGCTCGCTGCTGTCTTCCCACTGGCTATCGAGCACCATGAAGTTAACGTTCGTTCCGTAGTTCCCCGCAGCGTTCGAGAATACTCTTACTGCCGCTTCGTCGAATGAGGAGTCTGTCTCGGTCATCTGCTGCTCGACATGTCTCTTGATGAAATTCATCTCCGCAGGTTCATCGAGCGACGCAATCTTTCGCACGGCGGTGTCAAGCAGAGTCATCGTGGCGCCAAACAGATCTCTAAAAATCCCCGACACCGTCAGCACCACATCGATGCGAGGGCGGCCAAGCTTGTCGAGCGGGATCACGTCAACATCAGTAGCTCGATTCATCGCGTCGCGTCGAGGAGTGACTCCGAGCAGCCAAAGCACCTGCGCTACGGCTTCGCCTTCGGTCTTGATGTTGTCGATTCCCCACAAGACCATCGCAATGGTTTCGGGATAGCGGCCCGCTTCTTCACGGTGACGCTCGAGCAGCGCATTCGCTATTGGCTCCGCTCGCCGCACAGCAGATGCCGAGGGAACTGCGTAAGGATTAACAGCGTGAGTATTGCGTCCGGTCGGAAGGATGTTCGGGTTCTGAATAATGTCGGCGCCGGGACCGGGCTCGATATACTCGCCTCGCAGGGCCCGCATCAATCCAACGACTTCGTGGTTGGTCTCGAGTTGCTCGCGGATATTGGCCAGCATCTCGAGCACTTTACCTGATTGCTCCTCGGCAACGGAGGCTTCCTCCGATAACACATTGACGGCTGCTTTGATTCCTTCATCGCGTTTGCGTTCCAGAAATCGTGCGATCGCTTCGCGGACGATGGCTTCAACCCGTTCGCGCTCGCGAAGTCTTTGTTCAGACCCTGCGCTCTCATTGAGCAACATAACGTAATCAGCAAAGCCGAGCCCTTCCGCAACCAGATCAGGCAGAGAGCGGACGCCAAGCTCGGGTCTATCGAACGACGCTACCATTCTCAGCAGATCGCCAAGCTCCGGGTTGTCGGGCGGCTGCCCAAAGATGTGCAAGCCTGTTGGGATCAGCCGCTGCTCTATCTCGAGAACTCTCTCATAGAGTTCGAGCACGCGGCGATCACGATCATCGTTGAGTGTATTGCTATCCATTGTGCAACAACCGCACGAACCCAGCCTGTTCGAAATTGTGATCGGTCGTCAAAGCCTCAACGAGGCTGCGCTGCCGCATCACCACGAAGCTTGAGCAATCAACCAGGCTCCAATCTTTGTCCTGCCTGTTTGCGAGCAACTTCCACGATTCCTGATCGAGAGTTCGGTCGATGTGTATTACCTCAACATATGGCGAGGACTTCAGACTCTCTATGAAAGCTATCGTTATTGAACGAGGGATACGAAGTGGGCTGGTGAAAAGTGCAACCAATTCGCTGATGACATAATTCGTGGTAATTACCCTTCGGTTATCGTCGCGAGCGCTCCGGTATAGGGTCGTGGCAAGAGTGTGATACGCCTGTGTTTGATCGACGAGATGGCCCCAGCCGGACGTATCGCAGAACAACTCCGCCATTCAACCTTCTTTCTGCCATTCGCCCCGCGCCTCTTGCGCCAAGGCGTCTCCCAGGTAGGAATCGTGCTGGTCGGCCCAATCGGGAACGGTGCTCTTCAACGAGCCAATGAATTTCTCAATCGGGTCATCCGAAGACTTTTGCGCTGCTGTAGCCAGCCAGCCAGCAGCGATCTCTTCGGGAGTCTTACCTGCCTGATCTGCTGTCTTAGCTAGCGGCTCATATACGTCCTCAGGTACCTCGATTACCAGCGTGCGTTGCATCGTAGTCACCTCGGCTGAATCCTACCATCTCTTGTTGGCAAAGACCAAAGAACGCGAGTCGATTGCTGCCTCGCGCACGACGCGATATGCAGTTTCGCAGCTCGCCTGCGCCAGATATACGTAGCGAGCTCCAAGCCTTCGAGCCAATGCGACGCCTTCGCCATTCGAGAGAAACTTTGCCTTCGTATCCACAATCACAGATGCGATTCCTTCGGCTCGAAGCAACGCTCCGAGTTGCTTCAACTCATCCTCGATCGCTCGCCCGTGGCGCAAACGCACGTTCGCTCTTCCATCGGTGAACAGCACCAGCATAGCTTGCGATAAACCCTGATGCCGCGAGACCCGTGCGAGTTCTATAGCCTTCAACACTCCGGCAGAGATCGGCGTGCCGCCTCCCGCCGGCATCGCGTCCACCAATCGTTTGGCCAGCTCCACGCTGCGCGTCGGGGCGAGCAAGACTTGCGAGCCTTCACCGCGAAAGCTGATCAGTGCAACCTTGTCGCGATGAAGATAAGCTTCTCCGAGCAATCTAGTAAGCGCTCCCTTTGCCTGGGCCATCCGATTGAGAGCCATGCTGCCGCTCGCGTCGACGGCAAAGATGAACATGATACCCGATCGGTGTTTGAACTTCTTGTAGCGCAGATCACTGGGCTGAACCTTGACGCGACGGCCGCTGTGCGTCGCCGATCCCGTTTCGTTTCCCGGTGCGGGCCGCGTTGCGCGCGAGTCCACGAGCGTCCTTCGAAGTTGGAATGGCGCGGCCGCCCGCAGCGTCGCATCAATTGCAACCCTCGCGTCACGAGTCCGTCGAGGCTCGCTGCGAACATAACGCCCCCGAGTAGACGTTGAGCTCTTGAAGCGCTTCCCAGAACGAGACGAACGGGATCTTTGTTGTTCGGCTGCAAGCAGGTCCTTCGGCGCGCGAGAGTCGATTGCCGCAATGATTACGTCTTCGATTCCCGCAGGACTTGAATCAGCGCTGTCTCGATTCTCCGACTGACTATGCTGGTCCTTTTCCTGCTCTGAAGATTCCGTCTGCGTTTCTGCTACTTCTTCCGCAAGAGGAAGCGTCGTAGCGCGCGGCGCAAGCACAAGCTGGATTGCAACTACCAAATCATCGTCGTCAACAGCATCACGAGCCGCCAACGCCGCATTTGCGCGAGCGGCCTTCAACGCAAACAGGTCGGCCCGGTTTCCTTCGACTCCGAGTCTCATCGCGATCTGCGCGATTTGTCGCCTTCGTTCCTTTGAAACTTGAACTCGAGGCAAGCGCGTTCGACCGGCTTCAATGGCTTGCTTGATTTGAGCGGTCTCAAACGCAAAGTCTTCTTCGAAGGCGGCCGGGTCTTTCTCAAATCGAAAATCCCGCTCGATGATCTCCGCTCGTTCATCAGTCGAAGCGTCGGCCGATGATTCGACGATCAAGCCGACGCGATCGCGCAGCAGCGAACTCGGCCCGCCTTCAGCGGGATTGAACGTTGCGACTAAAACGAAATCAGCAGAGTGGGTCGCGCTCACCGATTCGCGTTCGACCGACACCCGGCGAGAGTCCAGCGCTTGAGCAAGGTGAGCGGCGGTCTGCGAGTCCAGGAGATTGACGCTGCCGGCGTAACACACTAGTCCGTCGGCTTGCGCAAGAAGCCCCGGCGACACTTGTCGCTTCCCTGTCGACAGTGTTCGCTCGAGGTCGAGTCCTCCAAGCAAGCGGTCTTCGGTGACGCCGAGTGGAAGCTCGATCATCTGAGTATCGATCTGGCCCTGTAGGGGCGTCCCTCCGTGGGCGCCCCTCATTGTGCCACCGCGCTTTGATCTTCTCAGGAGGGGCGCCCATGGAGGGATGCCCCTACAGGTTGACTGGCATGGCCCTTGCGGCGACCCATGTCCGATTGTCGAAGGACTTTCCGCGAAGATCGACGCAAACGCTCGCGCAAGAACGCTCTTCGCCGAACCGGTCTCCGACGCGATGAGCACGCCTCTCAACTCGGGCTCGATTGCAAGCAGCAACAGTGCGTGCTTCGCTGGACCGTGAGCCGCCACTGCGGCAAAAGGATATCTGATGCGATCAGGTGAGAGTGACTTCGACTTCGACATTGCGATCACCTGATGGCGGCCAGCCGCCCGGTAGTCATAGTTGTCGCGCGCTTCGGGATAATCTCACCGAGCGCCTGCTCGATGCGCGCGCCGCTGTCTACGGTCTCGAGCGGATCTCTACGAAGCCGATGACGCAGCGACATCACTGCAACTCTTCGCGCGTCATCAACAGTCGCTTTCGTGCGCCCTTCAAACGCTGCAAGCGCCCGGGCCGCGCGAGCGATAGTCAGCTCGCCGCGATGCCCATCAACGTTCAGCGAGACGCAAAGTTCAGCAATCTGCATCAGAAGAGCGCGGTCGGTCTCGACGCGAGGAAGCAGCTTCTTGCCGCGCGTGATGCGTCTTCGAAGCTGATCCTGGTCGCTTGTCAGCGCGGATTGAAAAGCTACGGGATCGTCATCAAACCGCTCGCGTTTCTCGACGATCTCGACGCGTTGATCGAGGTCGGTAATAGTTGTTATCTGAGTGTAGAGTCCAAAGCGATCGAGAAGCTGAGGTCTCAATTCGCCCTCCTCGGGATTACCGGACCCGACAAGCACGAACCGCGATGGATGGCTGACAGAAATGCCTTCGCGTTCGACAACGTTGCGGCCCGATGCCGCCGCGTCGAGCAAGACGTCGACAAGATGATCGTCAAGCAGATTGACTTCGTCGATGTAGAGAAAGCCGCGATTCGCGCGCGCCAGCAACCCCGGCTCGAACGCCTTCACTCCCTCGACCAGAGCGCGCTCGATGTCGAGCGTCCCGCATACTCGATCTTCAGTCGCCCCCAATGGAAGCTCGACTACAGGAACCGCGCCGCGCTCCGTCGCCACGCGATCATCGTGGGAGAATTTCTGCTTGCAGTCCTGACACAATTCGTTTGCGCGATCGGGGTCGCAGCCGAAGAAGCAGCCTTTCACCTTTTTGATTGGCGGCAGCAGATCGGCAAGCGATCGAACAGCAGTCGACTTACCAGTCCCGCGATGGCCCATGATGATGACGCCGCCGATGTGTGGATCAATGACACTGAGCAAGAGTGCCAGCTTCATCTCTTCCTGGCCGACGATGGCGGTGAAAGGATAGACGACGCGGTCGCTCGACGAGCGATTTGTTGCGCGCCCACTCTTAACTGCGCTTTTCGACTTGGGCTTTTTTGGCATTCTTGAGCAGTGGCGGGCGCAGAACTCATTCCTGGCTTCGGCTGCGCTCAACAACCGATCTTCAATATAGAGGGGTGATTTCGAATCAGTCAACCAGCCGTCATGGTTCAGTCTGGACCGCGAGAAGGAACCGCTGATTTGCGCCGACTGTCGTTTCGCTGATCTGCGCTGATCTGCGAGCCAAAGGCAGCGTGGATCAGCGGTTCCTTTTGCCCCAGCAAGACCGACTGAACAATTGCCAACCAGCGCTATTGACGGAGAGTGAACTACGGAGCGGCAAACAAAGGAGGCTGGGGGCGGCCAGCAGAGGGCCGCCCCGAGGTTTGAGGGTTTGGCGCTTACTTGTCCTTCGCGTCCTTCGCGCGCGATGCAACGGCAAAGGGGCACGTCCCCTTCTTCATGGCGCCGCAAGAGTGACCGGCTTCAATTGACGCCTGCTTATCCGCCTCAAGGGAGTCGCCCGTCTGGTGGTCTTTGATCTGGTAACGCAGGAACCCGTGAATCGCCTCTACTGCTTCCGCGTTCGCGCTAGCAATTCGGACTCTGGCGCCGAATTCGATCGTCTCAAATGTGTAACTGATATCGGCCTTCAAGCGCTTCATCGTGGGCACGCCTGTAGGCGCTTCGCCATGAATAAACATAGGCGCGCTGAAATCGCCGTCCGCGAACAGCTTCGCTATGTGCGAGAGGTGAGCCTTGATCTGTTCCTGGCTTGCGGCGTCCTTGGGATCATTGGCGGTCACCTCGATCGCACCGCCGTCCGCAGTCAGGCGAAAATGGTGTGTCGTCTTCTCGTGGCTGAACCCCATAGCGTGGTCGCCGCGTTCGCTCACGCCATCCACACGCTGCTGATGATTGTGATGTTGATCAGTCGGCTGCTGTGCTCCGGCGGTCAAAGCCAAAGCCAGCATCACTGTTAACAAAAGCCCAACGTAGTTTTTCGCTTTTACCATTGAGTCTCCTTGCTCTCTTTCTTTCGGTTGATAGATGTGTGGGTGAGGCTCGATGCCCGTGTCCGCCTCCGAGAAGTCTTCGCTGCCAGCGACTCCAAAAGACCGGCGCGCTCCGAAGGCGAGTTCTTCGCCAGTAGCGCGTCCCAGTTCTTCAACAGCCTGCGCAGTTCGTCGCGCAGCGCTGCAAGCTCACCAAGTTGAGTCTCAACCTCGGTGAGCTTTGTCCCCGCGAGCGCTCTCACCTCGTGGCACGGCGCGCCGCCCCGGTCGCGCACGCTCAAGATGCGAGCCAACTCGTCCAGGGTGAATCCGATTCCGAGCGCGCTTCGCACGAGACGCACTCGATCGAGGTCACTAGCCGGATATTCGCGATAACCGTTCGCCGAACGTCGCGGCCGTGCGAGCAAGCCCTTGCGCTCGTAATGTCGCAATGTGTCGGTGCTCACACCGGCCAGCCGCGCCAGTTCCCCTGATCGCAAATACTGTTGTTTCGGGGTCTCTTCCCTCACTTGTTCACCTTCAAGCGATTATAGACTCTGGAACAGGTTCCAGGGTCAAGCTCTTTTCTTGCTTGTTCATTCAGAGCGTACGGTGACGGCGTGATGACCCGATGAGCCGCTCGGGGCAGGAGGAGCTAATTGGGACGTTTGCACAACCCCGCGGCCGTCGGTCGCTCTCACCACGAGCTGGTGCTTGCCCGCTTGTTCAGGACTCCATCGCTTATGCCACAGCACCCAGGTGTAAGGCGACAACGCTGGCTTGATCTCCGCTGGTTCCCACGTCCTTCCGCCATCGGTTGACACTTCAACTTTGCCGATCCCGCGATCGCCGGCGAATGCGATTCCGGCGATTGTCGCTTCTTCTTTCACCTTTCGTGCAGGGGCATCAATGCGCGACATCGTCTTGTACTCGGCGCGATCATCCCAACCGCGTCTTTGCCAGTAGCCTTTGAAATCAATATCCACGGCTTCGATCCGAGTAATCCACTTCACATTCTTCATGCCGTAGATGCCCGGCACAAGCAGCCTCAGCGGAAAGCCATGCTCGGACGTAAGCCGTTCGCCGTTCATCGCGAAAACGAGCAAGGTTCCGTCTGCCATCGCGCGCTCGATCGGAATCGAATCGGTGTAATCGTCGCTCGCGCGCAGCACGATGTCGACAACTCCCGATCTTAGCCCGGCTTGTTTGAGAATGTCACCGAGTCGAACCCCTTTCCACATTGCGTTGCCAATCAGGTCGCCGCCCACCTCGTTGCTGATACAAGCGAGCGTCGCGTACTGCTCAACCGAAGGAAGCGCGCTGATCTCGTCATAAGTCAGCGAGAGCGGATTGTCGACCATGCCTGTGACTTCGAGCTTCCATCGGCGCGAATCAACTTGAGGATCGAACGCATTCTTGGATACGAGATAGAAGTCGCGCGTTGGCGTGATCTCGAGCGCGAGACTATCGATCTCGGGAAACACACCACTGCCGCCTTTCACGCGGCCCGACCCGGAGCTAAACCACGAACCCAGAAGCGAGCTCGCGATGTCATAGATTCCTACCGCGAGCACTGCATAGCCGATCCCACGCACTACGCGGCGGCGGCTGATAATTTTGCCGGGTGCGGCGGCCGTCATTGGTCGATCGATGTACTGTGCGGTCGCGAGCAAAAGCGTCGCCCCGTAAATCGCATGCACGGCGAGGAGTGAGATCGATGTGAAGACCGCCCCCTGTTGCAAATGCCCCCCAAAGACACCGCCGCCCAAGAGTGGAAGCAGTATCAAGACCGTTGCCGCCCAGACTAACAACGAGAATGCGAACGCCGAGATGCGGCGAGCGAGCGAAGAGCCACTCACTCTCGAGTAACGAAGATAAGCTACGCCCGCGCCGATCAGCGCGAGAAGATAGAGAACAGTGCAGCCCACAAACGCCAGATGCTTGGCAAACGGGCCGAGCATTCCGACCGCGACTTCGACGGCCCACATTGGAGCAACCGCGAAAACAAATTGGGCCAGAAGCTCGGGCACCAGCGGCGCGCCTAACGCGAATCGCGCGATGAAACTTGCGGTCAACGCCGCTACTGCCGCCAACAAAGCTACCTGAAACCTCAACTCGCCGGCAGTCGGCAGGTCCGGCGCGGTCCTGTTCAAATCAAGTTTCAGAAAGTCCATTCTGTTTGCTCGAACTAACTTTTTAGGTGGCGGCATTATAGCGCGTGCGGGCTCGAAGTCAGAGGTCAGAAGTCAGTAGGCAGAAGGCGGTGGGCAGAAGGCAGTAGGCGGAAGGCGGAAGGCAGTAGGCGGAAGGCAGAAGGCGGAAGGCGGAAGGCGGAAGGCAGAAGGCAGAAGGCAGAACGCAGGAAAGCAGGAGAAGGCACAAGTCTGCTCACTGCCTACTGCCTTCCGCCTTCTGCCTTCTGACCTTCGGGGCGTTCAAAGTTGCCGAGACAAAGCTGAAGATAGTAATCTCTTTGTGCACTCGAAACCGAGATCGGAACCGATGGCTGAAACCGAAGAAGCACTATCTAGCAAGTTCGCTAGCAAGCTGGCCGGCAAGCCGGATACCCCATCGCACGGGCGGCCCTCGCCAAAGCAACACCGAAGACTGCCCGAGATCATTCCTCAACAACTGGAACTACTGCGCACCTACCGCCGGAACGTTCTCGAGACCCTCGACGTTGAGGCCGTCCACAAGATGCGCGTAGCCACACGCAGACTCCAGGCTTCGCTCGATCTGCTCGAGCACGAGATTCGCGTACGAAAGCTCAAGAGGCGCCTTCGAAGCTGGCGACGCGCGCTTTCGCTGGTGAGGAACTACGATGTTTTTCTTGAGATGCTCGCAAAAGAAACAACAACCAGAGGTCGAGCCCGCCGCGAGCAGTTTCAGCTAGTGAAGACAAAGCTTCACGAGCAGCGTGCGCAAGCAGCGGCGACGCTTAGAGGATTTCTTGAACAGATTGACATCGACAAAATCAGCTTGCGGCTTGGAGTGAACCCGCCAGTCAACGAAATCAGCGATCCCGATACGAGTCACCTTGAAACTCCTATCGCTGTAGTCGCCATCACAAACCGCTTAACCGCGATTGATGAACGAAACGTCGCGGGGTACGCTGCCGATCGGCTCGATCAGAGGCTTGCAGAGTTTCAAGCCCTCGTAGCACAAGTGCATCCTACGGCTGATCCGGCGGATTTGCATCAGCTTCGAATTGCGGCCAAGAGAGTCCGCTATTTGCTGGAGATCGTGTCGCAGATGGGATACGGAGACGCCTCGCGAGCGCTTGCCTGGTTACGCAGCCTTCAAGACCGCATAGGCGACTGGCACGACCTGGAGGCGCTTGAAGAAGAGATCATCACCATTGTGTCGGATCATGAATTCTTGAAGCAGCATCTGGGCCAAAGCAGCGACATGCTTCAAGCTGCGGCGCGTCTCCAAAAGAAAAAAGAGAGATTGGTGTCGCGACTGTTTCCGGTTCGTGTGCCTAAGCATTTGGCGCTTACATCGCAGCGCATCGCAAGAGCGCTGCGCCGCCACGCGACGCGCAAGCAAGAGGCTGTGGAAATCGCCGCTTGATCCTCCCAGGGACGCCCGTACAGGTTCATCATCATCATCGTGACTCTTCCACTAGTGTTAATAACTCAGCGCGCTGCGACGTTTGAACAGCGGAGGCTCATGCACCTTACCCGTGAGGGCTGTGCGTATATGTTTTTTGATGGGAACTCTTTAGCGCGAAAAGCTTAGAACTTATCGAGGCGATTTTCGTTAAGACAACTTGGGGATTTCCTCAACGTTCAAACGAAACGGAATCATAAGATGAAGTTTTATGAATCGGTCACCCTGGCTCTGAGCGCAATCCTGGCGCACAAGCTTCGCTGATTTCTCACGCTGCTCGGGATCATTTTCGGCGTCGCGACCGTGATCGTCGGCTTGTCGATGGTCGAGGGCTTCAATAAGTACTTCAACGACAAGATCGCCGATCTCGGATCTAACGCTTTCGTCGTTAACAAAATGGGAATAGTCACAAGCCTCCAGGAATACATCGAGCGAAGCAAAAAGAATAAAGACATAAAGCTGGATGACTATCATGCGATCCTGGAGCATAGAACCTATGTTCGCGATGCGGCCGCATTGATGCGCCGGCGCGGAGACATCAAGCGCGATACCCAAACGCTGCAAGACATCGACATCACTGGCGTTACATCCAACATGATCGACATTGACACGATCAAGGTCGATCAGGGCCGGTACATCACGCCGACCGAAGAAGAGCATTCGCGCTACGCGTGCTTCATCGGATACGGAGTGGCCAATCAGTTATTCCCAAGCGTCGACCCAGTTGACAAGGAGATAAAGATCGAAGGCCTTCCGTTCCGTATAGTAGGAGTCGCCCAGGAGATCGGAACTGTCTTTGGAAACCCGCGCGACAACTTCGTGATAATGCCGCTTTCGACTTATCAGAACCTCTACGGTTCACGCGGTTCGATCGGGATCAGGGTCGCGGCAATCGGACCGGAAGCAATCGAGAACGCGCAGGACGAAGTGAGAGTGGTGATGCGCGCGAGACGGCATTTGAACTACAACGATCCGGACAACTTCGGCATCGTCACTTCCGATGCGCTCAACAGTTTGCGCGAGCGAATCTTCGGGACGATCTCAATAGTAGCGATCGGCGTGACCTCGATAGCGTTGGTCGTAGGCGGCATCGTCATCATGAACATCATGCTTGTGTCGGTCACGGAGCGGACTCGCGAGATAGGAATTCGTAAGTCGCTTGGAGCCAAACGCCGCGACATAGTTCGTCAGTTCTTGTCAGAGTCGACGGTCCTGTCTTTGATAGGCGGATGCATCGGCGTGGCCCTGGCTTATGGGCTCGGCAAGCTGGTGACAATCTTTTTTTCGCTTCCGACTACGCTTCCGATTTTCTGGACGTTCATGGCGCTGACCGTGTCCGCGAGCATCGGCTTGTTCTTTGGGATCTATCCCGCGTGGAAGGCGGCGAAGCTGAACCCGATCGAAGCGCTTCGAGCGGATTGACTTGGACTGCGGCGAGCGTTTTTTGCGCACCGCTTTGACTGGATCGCATAGCCCAAGGGAAAGCGGCGCGCAAAAAACGCTCGCCGCAGTCCAAGATGAGTTGATATGAGCAAGCAAGACACAAGTGAAAGTTTCAGGATGGCGTTTGCGACGTTGGGCGCGCACAAGTTCCGTTCTTTCCTGACCGTGCTCGGCGTTGTCATCGGCACCGTCACCGTGATGGTCATCGCATCCTTCATCTCCGGGCTGGATCAATCATTCAAGCAGCAGATCGAATCCTTCGGCACCAATACGGTTTTCATCTATAAGTTCGATCCGGGCATTCACACCGGCCGGCTCACTCCTGAAGAGCGCATGCGCAAACCCATCAGCTACGAAGATGCGATGGCTATCAAAGAGCAATGCCCATCGGTCAAGTACGTGGCTCCGTTCCTCAGCCCCGACGATGTGCAGAAGGTCCGATATCAGGAGCAGGAGTTGTACGTCACTCAGGTCCAGGGAACTACAACCGACTACGAGCGCATGTCTTCAGTGCACATCGCAGAGGGTCGTTTCTTCACCGAAGCGGAAAACCAGCATCGCGCGGACGTGTGCGTGATCGGCAATGACATCGCCGACAAATTCTTTCCTCATCTGCAGGCTCTCGAGAAAGATATTCTGGTAAACGACAAGCCCTTCACCGTAATCGGAGTCATCGAGAAGCAGGAGAACTTCTTCGCGGGCGACAACGACGACGGCAACCAGAACCGCGCGGTCTACGTGCCGTATGAATCGATGAAGAAAATGTTTCCGGCCGAGAAAGACCACTTCGTGATGGCCCAGGCAGAGGAAGGAAAACTGATTCAATCCGAGGACGAGATTCGCTCGCTGCTGCGCCGCCGGCGTGGCGTGGCTTACGATGCGAAGGACAACTTCGGCCTCTCGACTCCCGATGCGATCACCGAGCAGTTTCATCAAATCACCGGCGGCATCGCGATCCTGATGTTTGCGATTTCGAGTGTCGGGCTGCTGATCGGCGGAATCGGCGTGGTGAACATTATGCTTGTCTCTGTAACCGAGCGCACTAGAGAAATCGGGGTTCGAAAGGCAATCGGCGCTCGTCGCCGCGACATTCTGCGTCAGTTCCTGATTGAAGCGATGGCGCTGACGGGTTCAGGCGGCCTGCTCGGAATCGGAATCGGCTGGGGGTTGAGCTTGTTGGTGAATTTGATCCTACCGGTTTACGTTCCGGCTTGGGCTCCTATCGCGGGTATAAGCGTCTCGGTTGGAATCGGATTAGTGTTCGGAATGTGGCCCGCGATGAAAGCTTCAAGGTTGGACCCAATCGACGCGCTCAGATATGAATAGTGTCTGCCCTAAAACTAGCCAAAGACGGATCGCGGAAGTTCTTTACCTCAGGGCCCACATATAGCCATCGTCATCTAAGACATAAATAGCATTGTCGGTAATGAGAGGGGACAGCGACAATGTGTTCTGGCATTTGTACTTCCATTTCTCTTGCCCAGTCGAGCAGTCAATGGCGTATAAATTCCTGTCGGCGGACGCACAATACAAAACTCCATCGGCAATGACTGGCGCGCTACATGGACCGGCGGCCTTGAACTTCCACCGCTCTTCACCGGTCTTCGCGTCGATTGCATGAATGAACGGGTCCTTCCCGCCGTAATAGACTAACCCCTTATCCAGAGCAAGCGCCGTATATACTTTTCCCGCCTTGTTCGCTTTCCAAATGAGGCTGCCTGTCTTTTTGTCGACTGCGTACAGGTCTCCCCTAGCATCACTGCAATAGACAGCATCTTGCGAAACGCATAGGCTTCGAACACTATCGCCCGCCCCGAATCTCCAGCGTTCAGTACCGGTCTTTGTATCGAGCGCAAAAAGGTGCCTGTCGTCATCTCCGAAGTAAATCGTTCCTGCGTCGACTGCCGGGGATGTCGGGACTCCCTTGACCTTTACCATCCAGATAGGTTGTCCGCTATCAGCATCAAGAGCATGAAAAGTGCAGCTCGGTCGTGCATTGATCGGCATGCTTCCTTGAACGATGTTCTGCGCCCCTCCTAGAAACAGAACACCGTTTGCGACGAGAGGCGCTGTTAGATCAAACCGATAATCTTTTCTTGCGAGCTGCCATTTCGTTTTACCAGTCCTACGATCCAGCGATCGGAGATTACCGTCACTCGTTCCCATGAATACCTGATCACCCGCAACTGCAAGCGGGGACAATTGAGTATTCCGCAGTATCAGATTCTTCTTGTCTTCGCCAGTCTTGGAGTCGAGCGCAAAAAAATAGCCGTCGCCCACAAACAAGCTGAAGTAGACTGTGTCATCCTTAAAGACTGGGACGCTGTAACCAAAATAGGTCGGATACCAGCCGAAATATTCTATAGAGTCTCCAGGCTTCCCCATCTGTCCCGAGTAAGATTCCATACGCGTGAGCTTGAAGAGTTTTCGAGACTTCCACACAACGGTTGTTGGTTGGGCTGCGCTCTTTGTTGAATAGACGCGTGTCATTTGCAGCGTAACACCCGCCATCGCTCCTTCCGACGATAGCGGAGCCGAGGGTTTTGCCACTTGGTTGCCTCGCAGGAGGCTCAGGCCATCGTCGCCGGCCAGTGCGGGCTCAAAACTGCGCGCTCCACTGAATGAGGCCAACAGCAAGGTTAGAATCCCGATACGCATTGAAGGCGAACTTATTCGCGGGTGTGCGAGCACACGATACCAATATTTAGATGTAAGCCGGTTTGATTGCATTAGAATGTACTTCTACTCTGACCTACTTGCTTGGAAATGCAATTTTAGTCCGATTGGCGGCTCAAAACAACAATTGACCCGAGGTTGCACTTCGAATAGCCGCTTCACTGGTCGCTAAGAGTCGGCAAGGTACGAAAGGACTCTTTCGTGCGCGTAGTCGCCTGCTTTGAATCTTCCTTCAACTCCATAACAACTTTCCTGATCTTACCCGTGAACTCGAATGGCGACTGATAGCTTTCAGTCACCGGCGTCGAAGGATCGCGGCCAACGGTCAAGCCTTCGCTGAGTCCGAAAGTGATCGGCACCAACCGAGCAATTCTACCCGCGCCGACTTGCTTGTCGTTGATGAACAACGAAGCAGTACCACTGCCCGGACCGCTGGCAGTGAACTCGATCCGCAATTTTGCCGATCCTGGCGGCACCGCTTCAGTCGAAGTCACCGTGAAGCGCTCGAGCCCAACCCAGTTGTATGCGTAGCTCACCCGGTTCTTCTGAACGAAGAAGCTGAACCCGCCAAAGCGCCCTCCCAACGACATCAGCACACCTTCTGCGCCTCCCGATGGAATCTCGACGTCGGCGGTGATCGTGTACGAGCGGCCGCGGAAGTTGAGCATGTTGGCCCTGGGAACTGCCGGCATGCCAGGCAAATACGTAACGATCGTACGCGGACGGTTAAACGCCGGCTGCTCGAGCGAGCGTATAACTCCTCGATCGTCGAGCGGCAACACGTTGTATCTTCCGGCTTCGCTCCACCAGCGTTCGAGCATCTCGCGCAGCTTGCCGGGATTCTGCGCTGCAACGTCGTTGCTCTCCGAGAAGTCCTCCGTTACGTTGTAAAGCTCCCACGGGTCCTTATCAAAATCCTCGCCGCGCACGTGCATCGTGACGGCCTCCCACCCTTTGTAGTAAATCGCACGATGGCCGAGCATCTCGTAGTACTGCGTCTCACGCCGGCCAGGCGCCTTCGCATCGCTGAATGTGTAAGCCAGGCTCAGCCCGTCCATTGGTCGCTGATCCACTCCGTTCACGACGCGTGGCTGTTGAATCCCAAGCAGCTCAAGAACCGTCGGGGTGATGTCGATCATGTGATGATACTGGCTTCGAATGCCGCCTTTGTCTTTGATCGTCTTCGGCCAGTGCACGATCATCGGATCGGTGATTCCGCCAGCGTGCGTTTCCTGCTTGTACCGCTTGAACGGCGTGTTGCCGGCCATCGCCCAACCGACCGGATAGTGTGGATAAGTCATGGGGCCGCCGAGCTCGTCTATCAGCTTCATATCCATCTCGACGTTTTCTGGAATCTGATTGAAGTACAAGCTCTCATTGAACGTGCCGGTCTCGCGGCCCTCCTGACTCGCACCGTTGTCGGAGACTACGACGAGCAAAGTGTTTTCCATAAGACTCTGGTCTTCGAGGAAAGCCAATAACCTTCCGATGTTTTCATCACAGTGAGTCAGAAACCCGGCGTAGACTTCTTCCATTCGCGCGTACAGTCGCCGCTGGTCGGCAGTCAATTCATCCCACGCCTTCACGTCCGAGTTGCGCGGCGCAAGCTGAGTGTTCTCCGGCACGATGCCCATTTTCTTCTGGCGCGCAAGCGTTTCTTCGCGCACCTTGTCCCATCCCTTGTCGAACTTGCCCCGGTACATATCGATGTACTTCTTCGCGACGTGATGCGGAGCGTGGCCCGCGCCATAAGCCAGATTGAGGAAGAAGGGCTTGTCGGGTGTTACCTGCTTTTGTTCAGAAATGAATTGAATCGCGCGGTCGGTCAAGTCTTCAGTCAAGTGATAGCCCGGCCGACGCGGAGGATCGACGCGGTGGTTGTCATAGACCAGATCGGGAAACCACTGATTTGTTTCGCCGCCAAGAAATCCATAGAAGCGCTCGAACCCCATGCCAAGCGGCCAATGATCGAATGGTCCCGAGTCGCTGGTTTCGTCGGCCGGCGCCTGATGCCACTTGCCGACATAGAATGTGCTGAAACCTGTTTGCTTCAATATCTCGGCAATCGTCGCCTGGCTTCGCGGCATCCTCCCATCGTAGCCGGGGTAACCAGTCGCGGCCTCGGTTATCACCCCGAGATGATTGGTGTGATGATTGTCACCGGTGAGCAGGCAAGCGCGCGACGGCGAACAGAGCGACGTCGTGTGAAAGTTTGTGTAGCGCAATCCGCCGGCCGCGATCCGGTCAATGTTCGGCGTCTGAATCTCCGAACCGTAGCAGCCCAGTTGCGCGTAGCCGACATCATCGAGCACAAGGTAGATGACATTAGGCGCGCCCTTCGGCGCTTGAGGAGGAAGCTCCCATGCCGGCTTCGAGTCCTTGTATGTGCGCCCGATACTCCCGCGCTGCGGCTCTTGTTGCTGCCCTGCCGCCCGCGTGAAACCGTCTCGGAGCACGAAGATGCTCGAGACTGCGATGGCGATCGCCGCTAGCTTCAACGTAGCGCGCACAGTCATTCTCATTCTGTTCATGTCAGCTCCTGGTTGTGATAGCCGCTCATTCGGTGAGGCCGGGGCCAGATTGTACAACGTCGCTACGGATATTTCACACAGCGAAAGCCGGTATTCGATCCGCCGCTGTCGACCGCGCCTCGACCGCGACTTCCAACCAGATAACGTGAACAGTAGCGATCGCTACAAAGAAACGATCCGCTCTTCTGCACGCGTTTTGGGACGCCCGGCTCCTGAGGATCGTAGCTATCGGCGGGACCTTGCGGATTGTGCGCGACTCCGCTTGCAGCCAGCGTCGCGAAGTAATCGGGGCGGTACCAATCCGAGCACCACTGCCAGACGTTTCCGCCGACGTCATACAAGCCGAACCCGTTCACCGGAAAAGCCATCACCGGTGAGGTGCGAAGGTAGCCGTCTTCGGAGGTATTGTTCGATGGGAATCGGCCTTGCCAGATGTTGGCCGCCCACTGACCGCCCGGCTTCAGCTCGTTGCCCCACGCGTAACGCTCGCGGTCCTTTGCGCCGCGCGCCGCAAACTCGAATTCAGCTTCGGTCGGCAAACGCTTGCCCGCCCACTTCGCATAAGCGACCGCGTCCTCCCATGCGATCTGGACTACCGGATGGTTCTCGCGCCCGATCGTCGTGCTGCCTGGACCCTCCGGATGCTTCCAGCTTGCGCCGGGAACATATCGCCACCACTGAGTGACATCATCGAGCGGTACGTCGCTAGACGGAGGAGTGAACACCGCGGAACCAGCGACGAGCCTCTTCGGATCGACTTCAGGATAATCTCTTGGATTCGGCTTGCGTTCGGCAATCGTAACGTAGCGGGTGGCCTCGACGAACTGAGCGAACTGAGCATTTGTCACCGGCGTGCTGTCCATCCAGAAGCCATCAACGTTGACCAGATGCACGGGCCTTGTGTCGGGCATGTCGCAGTCATCACATCCCATCCAGAAGGTTCCACCGGGAATCCAGACCATCCCATCAGGAGCAGGTCCCGGCGTCGGCGTGCTGTTCGTGCTAACCAGCGAGTCTGTACCTGCAGCAGCCTTCGGGCTAGAGTCGTGATGTGCGGCCTGATGAGCCGCATGAGAATCATCAGTATCGAGCCGCGGCTGTGCAAACCACTTACCCTTTCCAAGAAGAATCGCGCCGACGACAACCAGAAAGACGACGATCGCGCCAACATAGAAAAACCGCCGGCCTGAACGCCTCGACAGCGAGTTCCTTCTTTCGCTCGCTGATTCTTCTTGTTCCCTCATTTGTTCATTCAGTAGCGACAAGCAGTCGCCTGAGCTTATCAACGGAAGGCCGCGATGCCAACTCATGGCTCGTGCATTGGCCGTGTTCTGGTTTCAACTCTGCGTTCTCTGCACCTTGGGCGGTGAGTACTCACCGCGGCGCAGAGTACGCAGAGGTTGCGCAGAGAATAGTTCAAACCAGAACGCCACCAGAGGTTCAGGATTATTGACTGCCAAAACTCGCTATGTTAGTTTCGACTCAAAATGATAACGGGCTTCAATACCGACGTCCCGCACGAAGGGCTTGTCTATCACGTGCAGACTGAAGATCGGCGTTCAGATGACCCAGCCTTCGAATCGCTAGTGTATGTCGGCGGCTCGATCGTAGCGAAAAAACTTACTCCGTACTCGGACAAGCTGAGTGAAGGCGCTACCGAAGAGACGCTCGCGTCGCTGCTAAAGCGTCAGCATCAGGTGATAATCGCCGCGATCAAAGCAGGAAGAATTGAAGACCTGATTCGCCATACACGAAAGGGCGCTCGCGAGTCACAGCAGAAGCCTGCGGAGCTTACGCCAGTTCCGGTTGAGGCGTCGAAGGATTCGCCGAAGCAAGACCCTACAAGCAGTACGGTTAAACCGGTTGCTCCGGAAGTAACCGCGCAGTCGGGACCGGAACGATCTTCTGAACGTGGCTCGGGAGGACGCGGCTCGGGCAAATTGAAACTCGCGGTCCCGGCGACTCCCGCGTCGGGCGACAGCGGCGGGCTTAACCTTGACCAGGTGATCTCAGACTACCGGGAGCGCGGCGAAGTTAGACTCGAAGTGAAGGTGCTTGCACCTGAAGCGTTCATCGCCGGGAAGAGCATCGGGTTGAGAGTTCAGGTAACTCACAACGCCAAGCCCGAGTTTGATGCGATCGTGACGGTCAAGATCATCGGCACGGCTTTCAAGCCTCAGGTTGTCATCGGACGGGTCGGCCGGGACGGCGTCGCGAGCTTCAGCCTGGCGGTCCCGGCTTTCAGCGCGGGCACGGCCGCGATTGTGATCGAAGCGAGATCAGGCGCGGGACGTGGCGAACTGAAGAACTTGATTCGCAGGGCATGACCCGCGGAAGGATCAATTGAACGTCATCGTAATGAACATCATTGTAAACGGAAATGAAACTCACATAGTCGAAGGCTCGGTCGTCAGCGATCTGATCCGATCTCTTGGCTTGAACCCCGTGAGACTGGCGGTTGAATTGAATAGAAGGATCATTCGCCGCGCCCAGTGGGACTCGACAACGGTTTTGGAAGGTGACAGAGTAGAGATCGTGCATTTCGTAGGTGGAGGATAGGAGTGAAGAGTGAAACGTGATAGGCCCTATAGGTCGCATTGGTCCTATTGCCGCGTTTTCACGCCTCACGTTTCATCGGACTAATATCATGGCAGACACGCTTATCATTGCTGGCCGCGAGTTTCGCTCACGCTTGATTCTGGGCTCCGGAAAATACGCTAGCTTCGAGCTGATGGTGAAGGCTCTGGAAGCATCGGGCACGGAGATGATCACTGTTGCAGTCCGACGGGTGAACCTGACCGATCGCGCGAAAGAATCGCTGTTGGATCACATCGACACTAAGAAGTACCACATCCTGCCGAACACCGCGGCGTGCTATTCGGCAGATGAGGCAATACGCACGGCGATGCTTGCGCGCGAGGTGCTCGACAACAACTGGATCAAGCTGGAAGTCATCGGCGACGAGAAGACTCTGTTTCCGGACAATCAGGGATTGTTAGAGGCTACGCGCGAGCTGGTCAAGGAAGGCTTCGTCGTGTTGCCTTATTTCAATGACGACTTGATTGTAGCTCGCAGATTGATCGACGCCGGGGCTGCGGCGGTGATGCCGCTTGCGGCGCCAATCGGTTCGGGGCTTGGCATCCAGAACTTCACTAACCTCAGGATACTGCGAGAACAAGTAACAGAGGTGCCGCTGATCATCGATGCCGGCGTCGGAACGGCTTCAGATGCAGCGATCGCAATGGAGCTCGGCGCTGACGGAGTTCTTATGAATACGGGCATCGCTGGCGCCGGTGATCCAATCGCCATGGCCGAAGCGATGAACCTGGCAGTGCGTGCTGGAAGACTCGCTTACAAGTCAGGGCGAATTCCGAGAAAGCTGTACGCGTCGGCTTCGAGTCCAATCGAGGGACTAGTCCGATAGAAAGGCCAGAAACAGACCGCGAATTAAAAATTGAAATTCTTTCCCGGGACAATCCTCAGTTTGCAATTTTCAATTTTCAATTCCCGGCTGCCTCACTCTTAGCCTTTCGTTATGACCAACCGAAGTGAGCATCGCTAACAGTGGCGTGTAACGCAAGATTCGAGCGAAGGCTTGTCCGAGAAGGCTACCGCGTGATTGCCGGCAGCGACGAAGTGGGCCGGGGAGCGCTGGCCGGCCCTGTGGTTGCGGCGGCAGTGATCCTCAATCTCAAGAACATTCCAAGGGGAATAAACGATTCCAAGCAGCTTACCAGGCTTCACCGCGAGGAACTTGCCAGGGAAATTCAGGACCGCGCCCTCGCTTACTCGGTCGCGCGAATTGAGCATCAGGAGATCGATCAAATCAACATTCTAAAGGCCTCTTTGCGAGCGATGGAGCTGGCAATAAAAGCATTGCGACCACTTCCTGACTATGTTTTAATAGACGGGCATCAGAGGGTCCCCAACCTGGACTGCCCCCAGTCGACAATAATCAAAGGTGATTGTCTTTCGGTTTCCATTGCCGCCGCTTCGATCGTAGCCAAGGTCGCCCGCGATCGATGGATGAGAGAGTATGACGAGCAGTATCCCGGCTACGGCTTCGGCTTGCACGCCGGATACAACACTCGCATACATCAAGAAGCTATCCAGCGGCTCGGACCGTCCGCCATTCACCGTTTGACTTTTCGTGGAGTGCTCTTTTCACAAGCTGCTTTGAATTTCGGCGGCGTGGAAGTCGAGCAGCCGCCCCTGTCATCGCTTCCGACGACGGACTAAGTTACCCCCGCCCCTGATCGAGTAGCACAGTTAGGGAGGCGCTTGCCTCCGGAGGGGTTATGTCACTAAACAAGTCCAAGGCTCTGCGCACTGCTGAGAAGTACGCTCTGCAGGGCAAAATACCCGCCGCCATCGATGAGTATCGCAAGGTGGTCAGCGCGGACCCCGGCGACCTCACGACCGTCAATACGCTCGGTGATCTCTACGTTCGGGCCGGCAGGATCCAGGACGCAATCTCAAATTTCTCTCGCATCGCCGACAGCTATCGCGAAGGCGGTTTTACGCTCAAGGCCATCGCGATGCTCAAGAAGATATCGAAGCTCGACCCGACCAACGTCGAGACTGCGATGAAGCTCGCAAATCTCTACTCACAACAAGGTCTCCTGGTCGAAGCGCGTCAGCAGTATCTCCACGTTGCCGATGCTTACGCTCGCGCCGGACAGACTCGCAAGGCGCTTGAGGCTTATCAAAAGATTGCCGACCTTGATCCTTCCAACACCTCTGTGCGAATGAAGCTCGGGGAGATCTACTCGCGAGAGGGGATGACCGAGCAGGCGCACGAAGCGTTCATAATGGCGGGCGCGGAGTTCCTTCGCAAAGGCGACGGTGAACAGGCCCTGAACGCGAACCTCAAGGCGATCGTGATCAACGCCGATAGCCGCCAGGCGCTTACGGCTATTGCGACTATCTATACTCAACAAGGTCAGACGGACCGCGCGATAAACCTTCTCTGCGAAGCGTTCGAACGAAACCCCGGCGACGTCGAACTGCTCACGATACTCGGACGCACTTATTTGTCGGCAGGAATGATGGACGATGCGGAACGCACGTTCCTCAGCCTGGTCGAGCTTGATCGTAATCGTTATCACTACTTGCTCGAGGTGGGGCGCAGGTTCCTGCAGATCGGCGATCTCGATCGCGCGGCCGAACAGATCGACGGCTGCATCGAGGTGTTGATCGCCAAGCGTGAGGAAGATAAAGCAATCGACTTTCTGAGGCGCGTGCTGGACCGTGAGATGAATCACGTTGGCGCGCTCAAGCGTCTGGCCGAGATATACCTCCGCATTCGCGAAGATCACAACCTGATCGCAACGCTGAATTCGCTGGTCGAAGCGGCGATGCGAAAGGGCGACGATAAAGAAGCGATTACCGCGCTGAAAGAGCTTGCTCGATTGGAGCCGGACGAGTCAATTCACCTTCAGCGTTTATACAACCTGGGTGTGAGCGACATTGTCGAGTCCGATTCGCCGGACTCAGTCCGCGCGACGGGTCCGCTCGACTTTCGCTCAGCGGCTTTTGACGACACCTTCGTCATCAGACAGATCTCAGAGGCCGAAATACTCGCCGGGCACGGACAGGTCGGTCACGCCGTCGAGATACTTCATCAAATTCTCAATCACGCGCCCGAGAACGTTCAGGTCCACTTGAAGCTGAAAGACATTTACTTGCGAGCTGGACTCATGGACAAAGCCGCGTCCGAGTGTCTCGCTCTCTCGCGGATACATGAGGCGCGGGGCGAATCGGCTCGAGCGAGCGACTACGTGGCGGAAGCGCACCAGCTTAACCCGCTAATTGACTCTGAGCCGGAGCCTGTCCAAGAGCCCGGCATGGAGCACCGCGACTGGATGGACGGCCGGGCCGAACACTTCGTCGATGTGATTGCCGGCGCAACTCCGCAGTCGCCGGCTGATGGACACAGCCGCGTCGACACGGGCGAGTCGCCGGGTCTCGACTGGAGCAGATATCAGACCGGCACGCTGTCGGACCACGGCTTCGTGACCGTGCCCGAAGAGCTAGCTTCATCGGGGAACGGCCTTCGTCCAGAGAACGAAGCAAGCCAGGCTGAGTCAGAGGACGCGAATAACTTCCGGTACAGCGATACTCTGATCGGCGACGCGCGCGATGCCTCGGGCGACGGGACTCATATGGCCGACGCCGTCTTCAGTTCGGCGAGCCTCTTACCATCGGACACGATGCCCCGAGTGCTGCGCGACGAGTTAGAGGGAGTCGATTTCTATATCGCGCAAGGCTACGCTGAAATCGCGCACGATACGTTAGAAAGACTACGAGAAGAGAACGGAGATCATCCCGAGATATTGGCGCGCTACAAACGTCTGGGCGCCAGTCCCGATCCACACATCGCTGAACCGGTTGAGGCACATCTCGAAGAGCCTGCGTCCTGGCCGTCTCTCGAGCCGGACGTTGATGTGCACATGCCGACGGAATTTCCAACAGTAGTGCCCGAGGACGAGCACAGTCACGTGGAAGACGGATTTGGCGCTCCACCCTTAGACTTTGCGATCAGCGAGGAAGAGACCGAGACGCCGCACTACGAACAGGAAGCGGCGGAGCTTACTGGAGCCGAGCCGGCGCATTATGAACAGGAAGTCGAGCTTACTGAAGCCGAGCCGGCGCATTACGAACAAAACCTGGCGGAGCTACCTGAAGCCGAGCCGTCTCGACACAAAGACGAGCCTCTTCTCCTGCAGAAGGAATCAGGCGCTTTGTATCCGGATCTGCTCGTGCAGTTGGACACCAGCGAGTTGAACCGCGCGCATCTCGATGCGCTGCAAGCGCTGGCTCCTCCTCCACCGCCCGTGGAAGAGAGCGTCAAAACGGGCGATCTTATCGACTCGATAATGTCCGGGCTGGACACGTCTTTCGATGCCATTCATTATTCGCGCGAAGACTCAGTCTTCGAGAGCGCGCAATCTCCTACTGAGGCGGCCGTTGAAGAGAAGACATCCGAGTTCGAAGAGGACGCCGGCCAACTCACGGACACGATCGCGGCCACTGAGGCAGTTCAAACGCCCATCGAAACTTCTTCCGCGCGCGATGAACTGCAAGAGATATTCGATGAGCTAAAGGAACAGACGGGCGATTTGAAACCGCTCCTCGACTTCGAGACTCACTACAGTCTCGGGCTCGCGTATAAGGACATGGACTTGCTGGACGACGCGATCTCGGAATTTCAGATGGCATTCAGGACCGCGGGAATGCAGGATCTCGAAGGCGATTACGTTCCCTGTTGCAACATGCTCGGCGTGTGCTTCAAGCGTAAGCAGATGCACAAGGTTGCGATCATGTGGTTTGAGCGCGGACTCAAGATTACCGGCAGGCTCGAGGATGAGTATCAGGCTCTCAGGTTCGAGATCGGACTCTGCTACGAGGAAATGGGCAAGACCCAGGAGGCAATCGAAGCGTTCACCGAGGTGTACGGAATCGATGTCAACTATCGCAAGGTCGGCGAAAAGTTAAAGCAGTTGCAGGCCGCAGAGATCGCGTGATACCGTGAAGCGTGATCCGTGATGGGATTATCACGCATCACGTTTCACGCATCACTGCAATGTCCGTCAAGCTCACAATCGTCTTCTTCATTCTGATCTGCTTCGAAATCGGCATACTGCTGGTCATCCTTCCGTGGGTACCGAGCCCGTCGTGGAATGAAAACTACCTGCTGGTGCTCGCTGCCGACAAGATGCATTGGCCCTGGCTGGCAATCGCTATGAAGAGCGGCTATGCTCGCGGCGCCGTAACCGGCCTCGGCTTGCTGAACATAACGCTGGGCATTTGGGAAATCATCTACTTCAGAAAAACCGCTCGCGCGTTTCAGATGGAATGGCAAAGTGACGAATCCAATACGAAACCTCTCGACGCCCCCGACGCACTCAAGGCCATTGATATACGCGATAACAGACCGCCGATTGCTGCCCAACCAGACGGGAAGGCCGGCCCTGACAGCTCTAATTGAGTTTATCGAGCAAACCGTAAGCGCCGGGGTTGATATGGTGCAGATTCGCGAACGCGACCTCCCGGCGCGCGATCTCTGTTGCCTGACTGAAGCTGTCACGGAGCGACTTCGCGGGAGCGGCGCTCTGGTCATGGTCAACGACCGTGCTGATATCGCCGCGTGCACTGGAGCCGGCGTTCATCTCACCACTCGATCGCTGACCGCCAAAGTTGTGCGAGCTGCGTTAGGGCCGGATATTCTCCTCGGTGTTTCAACTCACAACCAGGAGGAAGCGGAAGCTGCGGAGCGCGGCGGCGCTGACTTCATTGTCTTCGGACCGGTCTTCGAGACGGCCAGCAAGACGGAGTACGGCGACCCGGTTGGACTGGCAGCGTTGCGCCGAGTCGCGACTCGATTGAACATTCCGGTGATCGCGCTCGGAGGCGTAAAGCTATCCAACTTTCGCGAAGCATTGAACGCTGGAGCCGCGGGTGTTGCAGGAATATCTATGTTTATTGACGCGTTTGTTGAATCGCAAGACCTAGGCGGACTGGTGTCTACAATTAAAAATTGGACCAGGGATAAACGGGACTGACCGCTGAAAAAGGGGATGCGACTTCTCTCACATCGGATGCCGATAATCCCACCAACGCAGTTGGTGGATTGTTCATATTCAGCCTACCGAAGAAAAGCGCCCGTCCCCTCCGATCGTGTTTCTTCTCTCGCGCGCCCCTCGCGGCGCGAGGGGCGCGCGAGAGAAGAAACACCGGAATCGTTAGGGCGACACGACGGTAGGCCAAGTATGAACGAACCACCAACTGCGTTGGTGGGATTGCCCGGCAATGCTGTGTGCAATCAGCTTTTCGGCAGCCGGCTGGGGTTCGGATTTCAATCTCGTTCGTCCATCTAGTCCGTGTTTGATGCTCGACTTGATTATGACCGAAATCGCAAAGCCACCTGTAGTGATGACCATCGCCGGATTTGACCCTTCCGGCGGCGCAGGAGTTCTCGCCGACATTAAGACGTTCGGAGCTTTTGCTTGCTACGGAGTCGCGGCCGTTACCAGCGTGACCTTTCAGAATACGCGGGACGTGCTTGGAGCGCGCCATCAAAGCGCGGACACCGTGCGTCGCCAGATCGCAGCTTTATTTGATGACTTCGAAATCGCAGCAATAAAAACCGGAATGCTTCCGACTCCCGAGATCGTCATCGAAGTAGCGTCCTTGATCAGAGCTAGATCAGTTCCAATCGTCGTAGTCGATCCGGTGCTAAGAGCTACTAGCGGGTTCGACCTGGTCGAAGACGGAGTCGCAGAAGCACTACGAAGCGACTTATTCCCTCTAGCCTCGCTTGTGACTCCGAACATCGCCGAGGCGCGGCGCCTTTCGGGCGAAGAGATTCAAGACTTGCCTGCCGCGCGACGAGCCGCAGAGACGATCCTGGCAATGGGTCCTCGTGCGGTATTGATTACCGGTGGCGACGCAGATTCAGATTCGTCGACAGACCTCCTGCTCGATGAGCTTGGCTCTAGCACATACAGCGCTGCTCGAATCAAATCAAAGAACACGCATGGAACAGGATGTACGCTGGCTTCGGCGCTGGCCTGCTTGCTTGCGCGAGGTCAGACCTTGCGCGAGGCGATTCCAATCGCAAAGCGATACATCGTCGAAGCCATTCTCAGCGGCCCTCCGGTAGGGCACGGCCATGGCCCGCTCAACCACTTCCCGGCCGACATTCGGGACACGAACTAGAACGATAATCAAGGCGCAATCAAGTTGAGAGATTCACCCTCCGTCAGGAAGGCCATGTCTATAAACTGTCAACGCAGAAACGAAATCACCCTCCGTCAGGAGGGCAATGCTTATAGACGCCAGACCGAACGAGACCGCCCTCCGTCAGGAGGGCAACGTCGATCAGTGATGGCTAAGATGCCGAAGGTCAACATAGCCCTCCTGGCGCGGGGCGGGACGTCTCGCGCGCATTGCTGTAAACATAGTCCTCCTGACGGAGGACGGACGTCTCGCAGGCAGCTGGTGATTGTTTACGACAACAAGACACGGATTATTTCATGTACCGTTTGAACCAATCGATGATTCGCTTGTCGCTGTCAGCAGCTTGAAAGTAAGGGTTGAGCAATCTAACGACCGGGTTCACCGGGCTAGGCGCGACGGGCATTGATGAAACCAAGAGCCTCTGTTGCGCGGCTCCGGTGCCACCGCTAGTTCGCCGCGTCTTGGCCGCCCACCGACGGCCACGCTGCCGCCGGTCGTCCGAACCAGACCCACGCAATGTAGTCAACCGCCGGCGGTGTGCCCCCGACCTCGCGCAGCCGCGCGTTCACCTGGCCTCGGTGGTAGAGGCTGTGCAGCGCCACCTGCAGCACCGTCTCGCCCAGCGTCGTCGTCGCTGGCGCGCGGCCCAGCATCTGCTCCACCATCTGCGCCCACGCCACCGGCATCGCCTCCCGCGCAGCGGCATCCGTCAGCGCCTCGACATATGCCAGCGCGTCACCGTAGTAAGAGCGCGCCCAATCTATCAGCGCGTGCGCGTCCTCGAAGCGAGGGTATGGCGCGTCGCGCGGCTCCCCGCGCCACGTGCGGAGGAAGGCTCGCTGCACGACGTGCAAGTGATAGAGCGAGTCTCGCAGCTTCGCGTCCTCCCGCCCCTGATCACAGTCGAGCACGGCGGCCCACACCGAAGCATCGGCCCATTCCATATGGCGGTAGAGATCGGTGAGCAGGTGTACGTTCATCGCGGCTGTCTTCCCAGACGAAAGTAGTATTGTTCGTGCCGCATGTACTACTGCAAGCACCCGAACGTTTGAGTTCAGCGGACGCCGAAGGCCGTCCGCTGCAACGAAGGGTTAGAACTCTCTCCCTCAAGTACCGTGCACTCGAAGGCTAGAGCTTGCACAGATGGCGCTATTGCGGCAGAGGTCATCTTTCGTGTATCCGCGGAACGATTCGCATGAGCGAACCGAAGATGGCGCAGAGAGAAAGACCAACCTGTATTGAGTTGGGTATTGGGCTGCTTCGCGTGCTGTGTAGGTACAGGGCAATCAGACATGCGGCAATGAAAATCGGAGAAATCAGCATCTGCGATTGCGGCTTGACTGGGGTTGAGCTCGGCTGAAC
>JADGNW010000427.1 GCA_017883315.1 Blastocatellia bacterium
AGTCGCACCGACATGGACCCAAAGGCGCGCGTCATAGCCATTGGCCTACCCACGCTCTCTCTGGACCCGTTCGTGCAGTTCTATGAGCTTCCGTATAAAAACGCCCACTTCGTCTTTGAGCGTGCGTCCGGCGTGTACGAGATACCATTGAAGACTGTCGGTAAAGTAATCCGTGGCGAGAAGCACTTCGAGACCAAAGGCGACGGCAAAACCGCCAAAGGAACCTACTCGATCGACATCCAGGTCTGTAATCCTGACTGCTGAGAATTCCCTGGACGAATACGGGAACGAGATTCGCGACACTCTGTGAGGTAACGAGCATGAGAAACCGCATAGTGATATCCGCACTCTTGATGTTATCGATCTGTTTGTTTTCGATGGGCGCAGCTCAGACCAGGCCCGCCGCTGCGCCCGGTTCGGGCGATCCGAAGGCGATCCTTGAGCGCAGCCGCGCGACTTATGCCGCGCTGCGCTCTTACGCGGACACCGGCGTGATCGTCACCGAATTGCTAAACATTGGCACGACCGGGCCGCCTCTTACAGAGCGTCACACGTTCGTTACTTACTATCGTGCACCGCGCCAATTCTTCTTCGAGTTCAAGAAGGATCCGAAGGTGGGTGACGAGCGTTTTGTCGTCTGGGCCAATGCTGCGGACTTCAACACGTGGTGGTCCGCCACTAAAGTTCACGACACTTATCCAAAGGGTACAGGCGCAACTGCGTTCGCTCTGGCTGCGTTTCCCACAAAGAACTCGGTGCTGCAAGTCGCGCCGTTGCTTTTCGCCCAAGCCGGGTTGCATGGTTCGATCGTCGATCTCCAGGTGTTGCGTGCCGGCGAGGTTGAAGATATCGGCGGTCATCGGTGCTACCAGCTTGTCGGACAAGTGGGCCTCGCTTACTCGACGGGCACGGTCACGGATGTTCGGCCTACGACTGTCTGGATTGACGCCGAAACCCTGTTGGTGAGGAAGGTGCTGGAAGATACTCCGAGCGGCGCCGGCAGCGGAGCAGTCGATCGTATCACGACAATATTCGAGCCGCAGGCTGATCCGAAAATCGACGATACCCGGTTTAGTTTTTCAGTGCCGTCGGACTGACAGATTGGCTGGACGCTCTCAGTAAAAGAGACCTGACGTAAGGTGCGGGATCGGCTTGTAGCATCTTTGAGCGCGTTCGATGGGGATAGACGGCAGACGATATTCCATATCGCAACCTTCACTTTATTCCGCCGATGGAGAAAGAGAGACTATGCGAACAAAACAACTAATCCTGCTTTGCGTGATGGCATCACTGGTGGCAGCGACTCATCACAACTTAGTTAGCGCGAGGAGTACTCGCAAGTCAGCTCCGGGGTCTGGAAGACTGGCTGCTGCTGCTTTCGAAATAGCCAACGAGGTATTCCTGAATGCGGAGGACGTGGCTTATGAACATCCTCTTAAGCCAGCCTCTAGACAGGTGGCCAGAATCGACGGCCGATTAGCGGCCCGCACGGATTGTTCTGGTTTCATGAGCTACGTGCTCAATAAGGCGGCCCCGGCGCCTCAGTACGCCGCGGTGATGGACCTAGCGCGGCGCGAATACCGAGAAGATCAGGAACGAAAAGGACGAGCGCCGCGGGATGATAGGCCGTTCTATCCGGATGCAAAGGAGTACGCGGACTTCTTTGCCACTTTGAGCACGCGAACTCCGTCTGACGGCTGGATTGGGGTCCAATCGGTTTGGGATCTGAGGCGAGGCGACCTCATTGCCTGGGCGAAAGAGAACTGGGACGGCAAAGGCAACTCCGGGCATGTCGCTATGGTTATGGAACCGCCCTCAAGACAGTTGGTCGAGGCTATAGCGGTCGAGAGAAACAGAGAGGGAGTCAGTCACGAGGTTCGAGTCAAGTGCGTTAACATCCGGGTTCTGGATAGCTCCTCCGTTTCACATTTCGGTGATGAGCAATTACCTCCGAGAGTAGCGCCACGTCAGCAGCAACGCGATGGCGTCGGTACCGGATACATCCGCCTCGTTCTGGACAGTGCCGGTGTACCAATACGCTATTGGGAAGGCTACTACTGGGGTGAGGGACAGACGGATATCAAAACCCCCGGCAGGAGCTCGAACATTCACTTCGGCCGACTGGTTGACTGAGCATCAGTCCGCCGCGGAACCCGATTCTTGACTATGAAACGAACGGCTAAGATTCAAAAACAGAATGAGGGAGTCTATTGATTGAGGTGAGAATATCGGGTGTTAGGTGTTCGGCTGTGTGCCCAGAGCCTCAAACCTAACACCCTTCGTAACGCCCGTCGAAGAGGCGGATTCTTAGAGCGTTGATACGCGGGTTCCTTAGCCAAGCGGCGTGCCACAACAAAATTGCGGATTTCGGATTTAGGATTGCGGATTGGTTGCGAGGCGCTTGCCCGTTAAGTTCCGGTCAAACCGAAGGCTTGGATCATACTGACCTCTCGGAACGCGACGGGCCATCAAGTGCAAACTGATCAGGGATTCAAATACTTGAATCCCTGTATGTCCGCTTGTGGGATTGCGCGTTCCCAGATGCGGCCACAGCCGAAGAAGGACCGACCTTGCGAGACTACGCTCAAGCAGACAGTGTTCAATATAGGTCCTTGAGTGTTGCGCCCCGAAAGTAATGCGCGAGTATTTCACCGTGACCGTGCCCGCGATCAGACATCACTGCCGCGCCGATCTGGCAAAGCCCAACACCATGGCCCCACCCCGCGCCGATTAGTTTGAATCGCGCGGGATAATCCGATAGGTGTCCTCGCGCGGCCCGTGTCACGAAAGCCGAGCTGTAAAGATGTGAACGCGACAGCGCTCGTCGAATCTCGAGCTCCTTGCCAATGATGAGCGTACGTTTCTCGCCAACGATCTTGAGCTTGATGATTCGTCCGGATTCGCCTCGTTCCAACGCCAGCAACGAATGAACTCGTCCGAAGTCGACTCCGAGGCGCGCGAGCAGAATATCGCTGAGCTCCTGGCGCGAGTAGTCCACCTGCCACCGATAGAAGTCGCGCGTCTCCTGATCGAAACCGGGCAATATGCGCGCGAGCAGCTCAGGAGTGGCAACGCCACAGTAAGCAACTGGTGTCGAATCGATCCAATCCTCCGCATTGACTTCGACTGATAGAGGCAGTCGATGCCCGGGCGCTTCGTTTCCCGGGCCATCATAGACAGGCTTCAGATAAGGTTTGTCTTGATCGTCCCAAACGGCGCTATAGGTTTCAGTCATTCCGCCGCAGCTCTTCGAGTAACGTGCATCGCAAATCTCTTCGCCGTACACAAGCGCCCTGCCACGCGTGTCACTCACCGCATCGAACGCGGATCGAGAGAAAGCCTTCGAGATTCCCTGGTACCTCTGGCAGTGATCGTCAGCGCAAACGTCAAAGTCATGATGGCTCTCGCGATCGTACCAGCGAATGATCTCGTCCTCACCTACAGTTGGGCTTCCAGTTCGCGCCATGGTCTGCGATTGCGAGTGCGTGGCACCGTCCTCCTCCCTGATCAACTGTGCGAGCAGCCAGCTTCTTGAGACTATCGAGTGCGCTCGTAGAAGCTCAGCCGGGCACGACGCGCTCATCTCGGATGAGATCACACTTACCAAATACGACTCGACCGGAAGCTGGTTGATGATCGTCAACCCATCGCCGCTCGCTTCAATCGTCAGCGCGCCTTGAAACTGCTGCGACTCTTCGCGCTCCCAGTGAAAATTGAGCCCGATCTTGACGCCGTGCACAGTAAAGCGGCACGACTCAAAGTCAACCGGGGTGAGTTTAATCACCGGCGCTGTAGCTGCGTTCTCGCCCTGCAACTTCACCGCTCCGTTTTCCGTCCACGCTGTATAAGCGCCCTCTTTAACCGGAACACCATCACCGTCGACGAACGCCCCTGCGAGCACAAACTTTACTTCGCGCGCAGCCGTCATCAGACCGACTCGGATCACGGGTTCCTTGTCCATGATTACCTCGGGGATCACCACTCGGGCTCCTCCACTTTAGGCATCGAGCAAATTCCATCGATCAGTTCGTTCACCAGCTCGCCCCTCATACTCACTTCTGAAAATATCGCCGCGACGCGCGGTCCATCGATCTTGTCGAAATGTTCGCGCTCGGGCACGACCACGACGCCGGCCATGTCAATCGCGCCGGGGCTGACGACCAGCCGTGCTTCACCTTCCGCAAAGAAACTAGCGGGCCGATGTTTCGAGCGCGGGAAGAGATAAACGGTCCACAACTTTGGATCATAGGTGCAGATGATGTTGATCAAGGGTTCTTGTCTGTCAGTTTGTTGAGCCAGCTCGCCGATAACCTCGTAGACCCAATGCGCAACTTCGTCGCGATCGCCTCCGCGAAAAACAACTATGCTTCGACCGCAACCGCCAAGCGTGAACAACTCGAAAGTGTTTCGCGCGGTCTCTTCACAGTACGCGCAATCTTCCGACATCACCGGTTCGTCTTCGAACAGGTTCTCTTCGATCGGCAAGAGCTCGCGCGAACAAGCCTGGAAGTGCAGATGATCGGGAGCCGAGGCGCCGCACTCGGGACCGTTGTACAACACGAAATAGCTCGAGCCCAGATCTCTCGCCAGCGCAAGCAACACCTCGACGTTGCCATCGATCTGTTGAGGAATGTGTTCGCGATGAACGATCGAAAGATGCCTGTCCAACACCGGAAACGGATTGCACAGGATTACACATTCGCCGTAGGCGATTCCCTTCTCTTCCGGGGGCAGGTTTTCAGGGCAGAGGAAGCAGCGGCGATTTTCGATTGATGGTTTGTCAACTGAAGCGGCCGTGCTGAGAATGCGCCGCGGGTTATGCTGGATGACTACCTCAGACTCTTCTACTGGAACGCGTTTGGTTTCAATCTGCTCGAAAGCATCTCGGCCTTCACGAAACCGCGGCCACGCATCGTACTGTTGGTCCATCAACGCCGCGGCGTAGGCCTCAAGACTCGCGTCGCTTTCGTCTTCCCGATAAGCATGAAGCTCTCGCTCACTGATGATCCTGTCGTCCCAGTTCATCGCTGGTTCATCCTCTTTCTCGCCAGTATCTCGACCGTGCGCAGGTGATCTTTGTACGCGTCGTGGCGGTTCGCCGTAGCGATCGGAAGCGCCGCGTCTGAGTTCCCTTCCCACCGCCGAGCAAAATAAACCGGTTCATAGCTGCGAGCAATCTCATACTCGCGGCTGATTCGGAGAGCAACCGAGTAGTCTTCGCCGTAGCTCACATTCGGGAATCCGATCTGCCTCAGCACCGGCACGTAGAAGGCTCTGGGCGCGCCGAGCCCGTTGATCCGCAGCGCGTTGTTGCGCCCATTTTCCCGCGTCCACTCGCGATGATCGATCAAGCCGGGCGGAATCTCCTGGAGCTCAAAGTCTACGATCTTGTACGCGCCGATCAGCATTGCATACGGGGCATACGGACCTTCTTCAAGCTTCGCGACGATCGTCGCGAGTGTGTGCTCGCTTGAATACAAATCGTCGGAGTCAAGCTGCACGGCGTACTCGCCACACTGCGAAGAGAAGACAGCTTCATTCCAGCAGCCGCCGATCCCGAGATCATTTCTCATTGGCTGCACGTGAATCAACCGCCGGTCTCGCGAAGCGATCTCTTCAAGGATCGCGGACGTGCCATCAGTCGAGTGGTTGTCGACGACGATCACGTTGAAGTCAAACGAAGCTTGCTGCGAGAGCGCACTACCGACGGCATCCGCGATCGTACGCTCACGATTGCGAACCGGGATGACGATGCTCGCTCGCACCGGAAACTTCTGCTCGCTTAGACCCCGAGTTTTGAATTGCGGAGCAAGATAAGCGCCGATCCGTTTTAGGTGCTGAGTAGCTACCCGCTCCCTTTCAATTTGATACTCGCGTTGCCGCGGATCAACGTAATCAAACTGACGCGCGCCGCTTGCTCGCTGATCGGTAGGCACGCGCGTGTAGAGCGGTTCAGGAATTCGCAATACCATCGAATCAATCGAGAGCCTGAGCCTCAGATCGTATAGACCTGCCCATCGCAACCTCTCATCGACCCGACCGTGATTCTTGATTGCGGCGTCCGTTGCGTGTTTGGAAATCAGATACGTTGCGCCGAAGTCGAAGTTATCGCGAATGCTTCCAGGTTCGTAGTCAATCAAAGGATGCTCAGTCAGCGCGCCGCCGATGTCATCCTTGAAGTCCGAATAGATAAGACCTGCACCAGATGCCTCTGCTACTTGGAGGATGCGCTCAAGCGCTCGCGCTCCCAGATCGATCTCCTCGCCCGGAAGCACCAACATCATATAGTCGGTCTTCACCGCATCGAGCAGGTGCGCGATCGTTGCGCCGCTGAAAAAGTCGCTTTCGATGAAGCGCGCCTTGCGAGTCTGGGCCGGGCTGAGTTTCAGGTCGCTCGCTTTGTTGTTGACGAAAAGCAACTCGGAGACGATCGGGCTGGCCGCAAGCGCTTCGAGCAACCCGCGCGACGATTCATTCCGACTCCCGAGCGCGGCGGTTACTGTCGGCATAACGGTCTCGCAAGAATGAACCCGCTCATCTGGTTCGCTCCCATGAAATCATTCAGGTCTTGCTCGATGACCTTACCGGCTGATCGAGTAGCGTGTCTTAAGAGAATCCGATCGTCCTCTCGTATCAGAATCCCCATGTGAAAAACGTCGAGGTCCTTCCTGGTCGAAACGAACATTATTAAGTCGCCGGTCTGAATCTCTGATCGTACTCTTGACAAGCAGCGCTTTGGGAAAAGACGAAACGTGACTTCTTCAGGAGGAAGACCGGCAACGCCGCTCAGCGTGCGAGTCTTTGAGACAGTGTCGCGTCCTCCAGTCATATCAGCGACCGCGCCTCGCGCGACGTTTCCTCGTAGCCAGGCAGTCATAAAGTGATTTCGACTAAACCAGTCGACCTTTCCACCTTTGTACCTCAAGTCACGCAGCTCGCGTAAGAAACGCGTCTGCGTCTTCGAGCAAGAGAGCGCCAGCACGGTCTCGACATAAGTAACGCAATCAAACTCATCGAACGAAACGCTAAACAATTCTTGAAACTCGGGCCCGCCTCCCAGCGGGTTCTCGGCATATCGTCGCCAAAGAAACATCTCCGAACCCTGGTTGACGCGCGGTCCGAGATCTCTTGTTTGATTGATAATGAACAACGCTCGCTCTGCTGTGCGTTTGTCAAAGCCAATCTTGCCTCTAAGTCTTTTTCGAGTTTTTCTCATGAACACATCGGCGCGTCATAACTCGACGGCGTCGTCTTGCAACTGCTCGCGAGTCAGTCGAGTCATAAGCTGCTCGAGCGTTTCCGAGGTGCCCGCAAGCACAAACGCGTTTTCGTCGTTTGACCAATCAAGCTTGGAGCTTGTCATCCGCGCGGAAACCCACAACTGGCGCACTGACGAATTAGGGCTCACGATGAACTTGCCGGGTTCGCCTTCCTCGAAGCTGACGGTCAAGACGCCGCCCTGCACTTGAACGTCTAAATCTCGCTCTTCAGCAAGGTCGCCAAACGCGCGGTCCAAGTCCAGGATCGCCTGCTCCGCTTTTTGCTGAAACTCGGTTTCGCTTATTCTCTCGCTCATTCAGTCCCCTGTTGCGGGTTCATTATAGACGATGAACGAGTAATACCGCTCGTCTTTGCCGCGCGACATTGTGACTTGCTTGTCGCGCTAGAACTCGTCCGCTATGATTTCCAATTCTTGAATTCGAGAAAGAGGAGACAATATGGAGAGGACTCTCATCTTAATCAAGCCCGACGCGATCGGCCGCGGACTCATAGGTAAGATAATCACGCGCTTCGAAGAGAAAGGATTGAAGCTCGCCGGCATAAAATTCCTGAAGCTGACGGACGCGCTTCTAAGCGAGCATTACAGTCATCTGGCGGACAAACCTTTCTTTGGTGGGATCAAACGTTTCATGCAGTTGACCCCTGTCATCGCGATTTGCCTCGAAGGATTGGACTGTGTCGAGACAACTCGACGGCTTTGCGGAATCACCAAAGCGCGTGAAGCCGCGCCGGGAACGATTCGAGGAGACTGGGCGATGAGCGTGCAGGCTAATCTGGTTCACGCGTCCGACTCGATTGAAACGGCGAATCAGGAAGTAAAGCGATTCTTCGACGACTCTGAGTTGTTCGAGTACGAAATAGCGCTCACGTCGATGATCTACTCCGAAGACGAACTTCGATAGCGCGAGAGGCCGATGGCAGG
>JADGNW010000428.1 GCA_017883315.1 Blastocatellia bacterium
TGCCAAAGCGAACAGTCCAGAAGGTCTGCTGGATCGGCATCGTCACGGTCCCGTTTTCCGCCAACGCGTGAAATATGCGTTCTGCTTCCGCCGGGTCGTTGATCTGGATCGTTACTGAAAAGCCTCTCGGTGCTTCATAGCGATCAGGCGGAGCGTCACCACCCATCAGCGCCGACTCTCCGACAATCAGCGTTGCGTGAATGATTCTATCGCGCCAGTCTGATGGCACTTGATCGGCCATCGGCGATTCACCGTAGGTCATCATTGTTTGGATCCTGCCGGCAAGACATTGCTGATAGAACTTGAACGCTTCCTCGCATTGGCCGTTGAAAATGAGATGTGGATTCAATTGCATAGTGCGCTCCTTTCGAATGGCTTCTAGTAGTCTCGACTCCGAAGTCCTCATTGACGGTCCCTATTACTCCTGCCGGACTCGTTCTCCGCGATGCGCGCCTTGACCAGCTTCGTGACGAGTGCGGCCGGAAGCGGCTTGTCGGGCGCAAAGCGTATAGAAGCCTTTCCGAGCTTGTAGCCCTTGAGCTCAGCCGCGTGTGCGCGCGTCACCTCCGTGCTCATGATGTGAAAGGTGCAGTGGTCCTTCAACGCGGCGAAGCCCACCAGGAGTCCGTGGTGTTTGTAGGCCGGGATCTGGTAGCTGATGACCTCGGTGGCCTTGGGTGCCGCGGCCTTGATCGTCTTGCGAAGCTTCGCGAGCGCGGCCCGGGCATCTTCCGGCACCGCCGCGAGGTACTCGTCGATTGTCTGCGCCGGCGTGCTCTTCTTCGCGGGCTTAGCAGCAGCAGTTGCTTTTCTCATGAGAAAACCTCCCTTAATGATGTAGCGTGGACTGTCCAGTCTGCGCTCATATCCAAGACCGGACCGACCCGGCGCAGACTGGACAGTCTACGCTACATTAGCCGCCAGCGGCCGTATGCGACGAACGCCTCCAGGAGCCCAACCACCAGAGTGATCAGCGCCACCGATACACCACCGCCCATCAGGTTGACTACCGTGGCGCCTCGAGGAACGAGCGATGCGACCGCAGCCAGTTGATCTGTTTTGGCGCGAATGTTGACCGAACGCGTTATCAATTGCTAGGCTTCCGTCGTGGCGGTGGAGTCCGCCCTTAACCACTGCGACGCGCAGTCAATGACTCCTGCTTTAGCTCACATCTTCGGTGAAGCGAAGTAGGAGTTTCTAATCTCCTCCTTTGATCCACACCGAAAAAGAAGAGTGGAACCGGATTTATTACTAAGTCTATGACTAACCTAATGAGATATGTCGCAGTGCTTGCAGGAGGAGCGTTTGGTACGGGACTTCGCTACTTCCTATCGACCATGATCTACTCAGGCATCAGACAACCGACGTTCCCATACGCGAATTTGGTGATCAACGTCTCGGGCAGTTTCATGATCGGGCTGCTGGCTGAGCTGTTCGACACGCGCCTATTGGTGTCTCCGACCATTCGCATTGCCCTGTTGACCGGCGTTCTTGGCGGCTACACTACCTTCTCGAGCTTTTCCTTTGAGACCTACGAACTGCTTCGCGACGGAGAGTTATGGCGAGGCGCCCTTAACGCGTCAGCAAGTTTATTGCTTGGACTCGCAGCCGTTTGGGGAGGCGTCCGAATAGCGCAACTGTTATAGCTTAGATCGGGAGGAACTATGAAGATTTCCGAAGACGGCCAACTTCTCCGCATTTTCATCGGCGAGTCCGATCGCTGGCACGGCATACCCCTGTACGAAGCAATTGTGCTCAAGGCTCGCGAGATGGGAATCGCCGGCGCGACGATGCTGAGAGGACTGATGGGCTTCGGCGCCGCCAGCCGCATACACACCGCGAAGATTCTGCGGCTCTCGGAAGACTTGCCGATAATAATTGAGATTGTGGATAGCGCTGACAAGATAGAGGCGCTGCTGCCGGTGATTGATGAGATGGTCGGCGAGGGATTGGTCACGCTGGAAAAGGTAAGGATCCTTCAGTATCGACACGGATCAAAGAAGGCGTAATCACACGGTCGACTCCGCGGTTCCAAGAAACCGCGGATCCAATTCGATGCTGTTTTATTCACAGACTCTAAATTCGTTGCTTGAGATACAGGAGAACTAACATGAAGAGAACCGAATTTCGCTGGTCGCGCATCGCTCTGTTGCTGGTCCTTGTGGGTGTGGCCCTCACTACGGTCGCAAGGGCGCAGGGAGGGCAGATGCAGTTCAAGGTGGGAGATCGTGTCGAGATCGATGTGATCATGCAAAGGAATCCGCAAACCTCAGTCTACAAGAAGGGCACGATTATCGGAGTGGACGAGAAAGACAAGTCCTACGTTGTAGCGGTAGATCCGCTTCCTGGCAAGCTGCCGCAAGAGTACCGCATACCCGTGCGCGATTATGGTCCGCATTGGATTCGAGCCATCGCGGGTGCTGACAACGCACCGAAAATTCTAACTGAGAAGCTGCGCACGGATGATAACGGAACTGTGCTGGCTGACCGTGAACTCCTGGATTGTGAGAATCTCAAGCACTCCGGCAGAAATGGTTCGCCGCCTCCGGCCGAGTTGGCAAAGAACCTCATCCGCTGTCTTTACGAAAAACCTTCTCCGGCGGGACAAGACGGCGCGACGACGATGGATATCAGCAGCTTCATAATCGGAGCACCGCACCGGTGGAGAGTATATGTAGATATGGGCCAGGGTAATGCCAACACGCTCGTCTATCCTGTGCACGTGAAGTGGACAATGAAGACGTTCTATCGCACCCGCAATGTGTTGACGACCGACAAGGAGGGCACGTTTACTTGCTTCGCCGACACCACAAACCTGTGGCAGTGCGGCAGCGCCACCGGACCGCACAAGGACGGAAAGACTCAGGAGATTTTGGTGAAACGATAGAATCAGGTTCAGGAGAAGCGAAGAAACGCGACGACACGCTAACGTAGGAATTCCTCGCGCTGGTTCACCGGCTTAGGTCAACATCGACTTTCGCCGCGGCTTGCGAGCCGGCGTTTGATTCTTCTGGAAGGTCTTCGCGATTGCATCAGCAAGAGGCTGGGCGTTGGTAGTTCCGCCTGACTGAACGATTCCCGTTAGAAGGTGAGTTTCCATGTGCGCGTCTCACAAGGAGGCGCAGCGGAGACTTGATGAACTTGTCCACACCGTATCCCGGCTACTGGAAGCAGCGTAGACAACGTCCCGCAAATCCAAGCTGACCTCTGGCGCATCATCGCGGTTCGCGATAAAACCAGCGAGACATCGCTGGATCAGGAGTCCTTCAAGTGAGTTCGCTGCTGAACACACATCAACGTCGAAGGGTCGAAGTGACTCTCTATTTAGTCGAGCAGGGGCTCGACGAGATAGCCGGCTATTTGCGCGGTGAGTTACCAGCCGGCGAGATGTATGAGATGGTCAGCGATCTGTCATTAGATGAGCGGACAGCCATGCTGGCGCATATCGATGACGCCAAGCGGAAGATTGCGAAAATCAAGAATGACTTTGGACTTGATGCGAGGACCAACGATCTGCGTGGATTGATCATGGGCTACCTCAGCTCGTTGTGGGAGAGCCTTCATAACACTCGCCCGAGGAACCTCAAGGGATTTGGAGCGGTAGCGCCGGCGTTGTACGAGACGCTCGACCCTGAGCTGATTCAGATCATCGACCGCATCAACACCATGCTCGCAGTCATCTCGCGGAACCGAAAAGCCGGCAATTGAGGGACAGACCGAACGCTCATCCGCAGATTGCGCAGATCATAATCGGTTCAGGGTTCAGGGTTCAGTGATCAGGGTTCAGTGATCAGGGTTCAGGGTTCAGGGTTACTTTGCGTCTTTGCGTGGCTTGGCGTCTTTGCGCGAAACGCCGGTCGCGCTGAGTCGCAAACATTCGCAAAGACGCAAAGGAACCCTGAACTCTGAACCCTGAACTCCGAACGCTGAACCAGAGTCAGTGTTTCTTTATCGGAGGTTTGGCGAGACCTACGAAGATGACGATGCCGTCACCTCCCGGGTTTCCGCACTGTTTGTCTTTTGGGGAGGTATCAACGTCGAAGTCAGGTTTCCAGTTATTGACTGCCCACACATTCCCAGCCTGATCGATCACCACGCTTGTCAGGCGCATCATTGGACTGGTTGCGGGGCCTGGATTGGGTGGGCACCCAGTGGTTCCATTGCCATAAAGCGGGTCGCCATTATGCAATGTCACCGGAGCTCCCGCACTAGGAAGCGTATAGCCCGACGGTGGGGAGATCGCCTGCCCGATCGCGAACCCGGGTGGACGAGTGCCCTCATTGGTTCCCGCCAGGTGAGAGATAGCCGCAGTTTCATAAACGTCACCCGGCAACATCTTTCCAAAGTTGGCTACCCAAACGTTGTCGTTGCCGTCAATCGCGGTGCCCCAGGGCCCGTTGATTCCGCCTCCGGAATATTTGTCACCAACGTGCTCGCCATCAGGGCTAAGCAAGTACAGAGCATCTTCGCCGCCTGAAGGTATCCAGACATAGCCGCTCGAGTCGACTGAAAGCCCCTTAAGCGCCAGGCCGAACTTATCGGAAGACACCTGAGTCAATTGGCCGGTCCCGCTGTCGTAGGTGAATTTGGAGACATTGCTTTGGGTGTACTCGTAGAGGGTATTGCTGGCGGTGACCCAGGCGCTTTTCCCATCCTGGGCGATAGCGACGCCGAACGCTCCAAAGCCGTCATCTATCGGCAACCAGATTGAGTTCTCCTGTGCGCCGTTGGGGAAAACCACTATCCGTGAATTCTCATTGCTCGCGAGCCAGATGTTATTGTCCTGATCTACGGCGATGCCCTGTACTTTGTGCGTTTGACCGATGTAGCCCTCCGGAGGAGATTCTATCTTGCCCTCGAAGTTGAAAACCGACACGCTGCCCCGGTCCGGAACATCATCACCCCAACCGAAGTTGCTCAACCACACGCGCAAGTCGTGGTCGATCGCGACACCGAAGCCACCGCCGAGCAGTCCGCCTCCAAACAGAGGTGATTTGGGTGCTCCGTGCACATCATCCCAGGGCGTGGTGGCTTTCCCGTCCGCCGGTTTGCCGTTGGGCTTCAGCACGATCGCAAATTTTCCGGAGTTAGGCGTGCCTTGAACAACGTTGTTTGTGATCCAGGCATAGCCTCTCTTGTCGAAAGCGATGTTAGCTGGTCCTCCGAAAAGGAAATCGTCATTACCAGAGTCGTTGACCTTGACCGCAATTGTCCATGCATCGGGAAACGCTTCGAGCGCCGGCAAGTAGGTCTCAGCCGCTTTTGACCAATTGTAGATATCTATCACATTGTTGGCCGGATAACGCGCGATGTTGAACATTGCTTCAAACGTGTTCGTCGGAGCGTCGCTGCCTTTGTAAGGTGGAGTGGTGTACTCAAACAGCTTCTTAGCCGCATCCGGAACGTTGTGGACGCACGCTGCGATCAGGTTCGCAAGCGAGCGCGTAGAACGCAGCGAGTTCGTTTGATCCGCGTTAGGCGGGCTCAGCAGCACCTCCGATGAGGCCCCGTTCTTCCGATCGACGAGGTTATCGAACATCAACGAAGCGAGCTGCAATCCGAACGCATCGCCACCGATAACGCCGTTCTGTATGAACTGCGCCATCGAGAAAGCCGCGGCGACAGTAGTCAACTCGTTGATAGTGATATAAGCCGTATCACCCGGCCCCTGCTCATCCGCTTCAGCCGTCGACTTAGATGCAACATCAGGAGGCGAAGCCGTAATCCAGGCTGGCCGATCATACTGAAGGGCAGAGCCGATGATAGTCACGAGTTCGATGTCCTGGCTGACTGTCGCGACCGCATAGAAAATGCGATCAGACTTGTCGAGTTCCATTTCGATCTTGAACGAGCCGTCTTCAAGGGTCGTCGCGGTACCAACAATCGACGGGTCTTGAGCCGTTGCTTCGTACACGGTGACAGGGACGCTGGCGAGAGGGTGAGAGCTTGAAGGAAAGCCCGACTGTACATATCCGCTTAGTGATTTAGTTTCCATAGGTGCGGATAAAATCACGGCGCTTATGGAGGTGTCAAGGACGAGTTGCTGTTGGTCTGCTCAGTTACGCAGCAGGAGCACCATAGTAACGGCTGCAAGCATCGTGATCTCCGTCGCGGTTCTTCATCACGCCTGATCCTCTGGCGATGTCTCCACCCTGGCGTAGTCCACCGCGCCAGGCGGCATGTAGTGGAACCGAATCAAGTACACGTTGTCGCCGCTGCCGTGTTTCGCGATTCGCAGCAA